>CAZQOV010000049.1:0-19452 GCA_964595055.1 uncultured Bacteroidaceae bacterium
AAAACATGAGGCAGAACGAGTACCATGGGAGTTATTAATAACACCCATCGCTGAATAGCAAGCACGAAGGCCGATTTTGCCTTTCCCATGGCTTGGTGTGCTCCCATGCTGGCGTGGGAAATTCCCATGAGCCACATCATGGCAATCACAATACGTAGGGCACGGGGACCAATTTCAAGTAGTTTTTCATTGGTAGTGAACAGTCCGAATAGGGGTTCGGCAAAGATCTGGAATATGATTACAGCAATAAGTCCGTAAGCTATAGCATATATGAACCCGAGCTTTATGGTTTTCTTAATGCGCTCTTTTTTATTGGCACCGTAATTATATCCAACGATTGGCTGCATTCCCTGATTCAATCCAAACAAGGGCATCCCAAAAAACAAGGTAATTTTATAGATTATACCAAAAGTAGCAATGGCCAGGTCTCCTCCCAGGGTTCCAAGGGTATGATTCAAAATAACATTGGCTATACTGCTGGAAGATCGCATGCCAAATCCCGAAAGCCCCACTGAAATTGCTGGCTTCAGTATTTTTTTATCCAGTCGCAAATTACGAATTTTAAACCTGATGAGATGATTTGGGCTGGAGAAGTACCATGCAAGATAAAGAAGGGTGGTAAATTTTCCGCTGATGGTTGCCAGTGCTGCTCCCTTTATTCCCATATTCAGGGGAAATATAAAGATGTAATCTAATATTACATTTACCAGCAATCCCAGTAACATAGCGTTCATGGCGTCACGTGCATTTCCTTCAGCACGCATGTAATTACTGCTACTAACACAAAAGGGAAACCATAACATGCCAATAAAAACAATTTTTCCATAATCGCTTGCATAAGGAAGGATGCTGCGTGTGGCTCCAAAAGCCAACATAATGGGATCAGTGAATATCAGTCCGATGGTGCTGAAAAATACACTGATAAGAATGATCATCAAAAAGCCATTGCCCGCTGTTTTATTGACTTCAGAGATCTCTTTCCTGCCAAGTTGTCTGGAAATCAGGGTTCCGGTTCCAATGCCAATCAGGTGGGCAAATGAAGAAAGTATCGCCACCACGGGAAGGACGATAGCCACTCCGGCAATCCCTTCGGCACCAACACCACGTCCTACGAAAATTGTGTCGATGATATTGTATAGTGCATTTGCAAAGAGGGCCAGCATGGAAGGCATCGATAATTGTATCAGTAACCTGTTTATGTTTGATGTGCCAAGTTCTTTGTGGTTTTTGGGCATTGAGTTTCCTTTTTGAGAGGGCAAAGGTAGAAAAAATAGGTGTGTCACTTTGTTGGTAGAGTCACTTTGTTGGCAGGTCATTTTATTGGTGAGTTAATTTGTTGTTAAGCAAGGAAGCTGGTGATTTGCTTTGCTTTAAATCGAAGGGTTGATTGGTAGTTTTAGAATCAATCGGCTCTTTTACATTCAAAGACGCCGTTTGCAGTTTGCAGACGGATCTATTCATTTGTGTATCTTTTTTTTCTAATTTTGAGGTTTCACTCAAAATTCCGGGCATGAAATCACCATATTTATTTCTGGTCATGCTGCTTCTGTTTCCTCTTGCTTTAAATGCTCAAAGTATAAAGAAACGCTTAGAAGCTTGTAATGAAAGACGAAAAGAGAAGATTGCCGTCACTGATAAATATCAGGTATCTGGTCCCGTGCTTAGCTATGGAAGCTTACAGGATCAAAGGATAAGTCCGCTGGTATACCCGGGTCCCGGTGCGGGAATTTACTGGACCAGTTTTAAGCTGACACCAAAGTGGACGACCATACACGATTTGCGATTACAATACACCCATCTTCAGGGACCATCAACCCTGAGTTCCCCGTTCCGGAGTCCACAGGGTAGACTCGAAAGTAATTTCCTTCGTCATTTCAGAAATGATTTATGGGCTGCCGGAGGAGGGCTCTCGGGAGAATATTTGGCGAATTTCTATAGCAAGCTGGTAAATGATGCTTTCCACGGAGATGGTTTTGTTTCTTTGAATGCTACAGCTTCTTATACAAAAGAATTTCAATTACTGAGACGAAATGCCTGGTTTCGTTCTTCACTTTTCGTTCCTGTATTTTCCTATATCAATCGCATACCGGATTATAATATTGGCGGAGTTGAACATGTTTTTGCAGGTCCGGGAACGTTCAGAAAACTGGGAGTAAGAGCTGAACTTATAAAATTGATGAAGCACAGCGAAGAAAACGGGTTTAGCATTTCATATGAATGGGATTTCTGGCATTTGAAGAATGAAAAAGAGGGCTTACCGGTCAGAACAGCAAATCATAGGTTGAGGATTGGATTCTGGTTGAAGAGAATGTAGGAAATCAAAGTGAGAACGAGGAGGGAACGCTATAATCCCGGATTGGATATTTCATATAGAAAATTCATGAGTTTTCTTTCTTAATGAAAAAAATACACAAATAAAAAATGAAAAAAATATTAATCCTCTCAATTGGATTTGGGATGGTTTTTTCAGCCTGTGAGACCTTTTTTTATGAGAATGAACCGTCAACCGATCCATGGAGCATTTTTCAGCAAACCTGGGAGTTCACCGATCGGGAGTATAGTTTTTTTGAATATAAAAACATAGATTGGGATTCGGCCTATGATGTTTATCAGGATCGTATATATCCGGAAATGGATGAGAAGGAGCTGTTTGATGTTCTGGCTGAAATGCTGTTTTTGCTTAAAGACGGGCATGTAAACCTGAAGTCACCTTTTGACCGATCAAGAAATTGGTTCTGGTACCTGGATTATCCTGTGAATTATGATTTTTCCTCTTTGCAGCGACAGTATTTTAAAAGCAGGGAACAATATGCCGGACCTTTCATTATTATGGATTTTGATGATGTAGGGTATATCCATTATCGCAGTTTTAGTAATACTGTTTCAGAAGAAAATATGGATTATGTCATTGATAAATTCAGAAATCAACAGGGCTTAATAATAGATGTGAGAAGCAATGGTGGAGGATCTATGTCTAACGCCGTCAGAATAGCACGTCGTTTTACGGATAAGAAAACCCTGGCGGTGTTAAGACAGGACAAAACCGGTCCCGGTCATAATGATTTTACAGATAAATATGAGGTTTATCTTGAGCCTCCGGAAGATAAGGAAATCTTTCTGAAACCTGTAGTCATATTATCCAACCGCCTGGCTTACAGTGCTACCAACTACATGATAGCCCTGATGAGAGAATTGCCCAACGTAACGGTCATTGGCGATAGTAGCGGCGGTGGCGGAGGGATACCGGCCTATACCGAGCTCAGCAATGGTTGGTTACTACGTGTATCCTCCACCCGTATGTATACCCCCGGCGGATTTAATATTGAAAATGGCATCCCGCCTGATGTTAAGGTGGATATCACGGATGAAGATAAAGCTAACAATGTTGATACAATACTGGAGTTTGCCCTGGAGTTTACAGGAGAAAGCTGAACCTCTTTAATAAACAGTAATTTACAATTTATACTCCACCCCTGTAAGGCGCTCTGACTCCTCCCATAACCTGGCGGCATCTTTAAGATCATGAGAAGCTGCATTGGATTCAACGAGGACGGGGTACCCTTTGAATTCATACCTTCCGTCCGGTCCGTAGTATTCACCTCCTTTTACACTCGGGTCGACCGATGCCCTGATCTGCGGTAATGCAGCGGATGCCTGATCCTGTGCGATCCATTTTAATATTGGAAAAAACAGCCTGACCAAAAGTTTCTTGTCGAGATATCGCGTAAGATTTGTCATTGCCACTCCAGGATGTGCCGCCACGGCAAGAGTGGCGCTATTATTTCTTTCAAGTCTCCTTTGGAGTTCATTGGTAAAAAGTAAATTAGCAAGCTTTGAGCGTCCGTATGCCCTGATGGGGCTATAGTCTCTGCCGTTCTCAAAAAGCAGATTATTAAAATCCATTTTCCCTCTTTTATGAGCATTACTGCTGACAGTTACCACCCGGGAATTGGCAGTTTTTTTAAGAATATCAATAAGCAAGCCGGTCAGGGCAAAATGTCCGAGGTGATTGATACCCATTTGTCCTTCAAATCCATCCTTTGTCCTGAAATAGGGGCTCATCATGATGCCTGCATTATTTAACAATACATCAAGTTTGTTATAGTGTTTTCTGAATTCCGAAGCAAATCCTTTCACCGATTCAAGTTCACCCAGATCAAGCAGCATGACTTTTATATTTGCCTCAGGGAATTCTTTCAATATTTCATTCCGGGAATGGTCACCTCTTTCCTTGGAACGACTGGCCAGTATCACCTCTGCGCCTTTCATGGCAAAAGCCTTAACTGATTCATAACCCAGGCCACTGTTTCCGCCGGTGACTATAATGGTTTTATTTTTTAGAGCGGGGATATTATCAAACGTCCATTTTTCTTTCATAGGTATTCATTCATTTTGCTTTCAGAGACAAAACCCCTCCGAATTTGTTCATTCCTATCCATAAATCATTCTCTTTTCCACACTTTATTCCTTCCTCCTCATCGATTCACCGAAGCCCTGTGCGTAGGTGAACCCAATCATTACACCATTCTCTTCCCCTTACTTCCCGCACTCCCTGGACAGTGCGCTAAACGCCCCAAGGATTTTTTTTCCCAGTAAAACATCATCCGCAAAAATCGTGAACTCACTCTCAAAATCCTCTACCTCTCCATTTTCATAAGGTTTGATCAGTTCCTCTTCTCCGGCTGTAATCAGTGTTACTTCAATTAACTCATCATCCACAGATATTTTGGAGTTCCCTTCGTGGATATCGGAAGCGATGAATTCATAAATGTATTCATTCCTTTCACCGTCCTCTTCTGTTACAAGGCGTGTAAATTTTAGCTTGCAATTTCCTTCATCCAGTATTTCAATGTTCTGCTCATATTCTTCTTTTGCCAATTTAATATCCGGAATGTATTGTGTGAGAAAATCAATTGCCTCTTCAAAAGTTATATCTGAACGGGTTTCTACCAATGAAACTTCTTTAAGGTATCGTATGGCAGCCATGAAGTTTTTAGCCACTAGCGGATCGGCAAAATAGACTTCTGCATCATCGGTAAAATCTTCCGGCTGTTCATTTTCATAGTTCCTGATGAATTCTTCTTCAGTTTTTACCGGCACCATAAGTATTCCCCTCCTGACCTTGATTTCAAGATCCTCAAGATTAATATCTTCAGGGTAAACATGATACTCGGTTACCGTTACCTCTTCCTCATCTTGCTCAGTCAACATCCTTTCAATGACCAACAGATTTTCCTTTTCTTTTCGTATTTCCAGTTTTTGTTCATACTTTTCATCTTCCCTGAACAGGGGAACAATATTTTCAGCTAGCCAGAAATTGACTTCATCAACCGATTGAAAGTTAACGATTACTTCCTCGCTTTTACGTATGGCAGTTTCAAAAGCATTGATCACATCTCGTGCATGATCAATTTCCGCCATGTGAAATTCCACATCCGATTCATAACCGGAAACATTTTCCCCTTCGATTTCCCGGATGAAATCACGATCATCTTTTGTTTCCATTTCTACGGTGATCTCACTGCGCGAAACATCGAGGTTGAGTTTATCGATAATATCAAAAAGGTAAAAGGAATAGGTCACTTCTTCAGTTTCCTTATCTTTGTCGGTTTCCCGAACTGTCAGCTCAACTAAACCTGCCGGATCTTCTTCAAACTGGATGCTGTTTTGATAGGTGTCGTCATCTATTTTCACTTCGCCCAGGTTTTGCTTGACAAATTCCAGGGCTGCTGTATAACTATCCCAGGTTGGTCTTTCTGGCATAGTGTTACTTATGAGATAGGAAAGGGCATTCACAATTTTCCTTGCTTCTTTAATATCGTCTGCATAAATGATTAATTCATCTGTAAATTCTTTTCCATCGGGACCTTTCATTTCAACGTAATTCTCACCTTCTCTTACCGGGACCTCAATGCTGAGGGTTTTATCCGAAACATCAAGATTTACTTTCATTGGATTGATATCATTCAGGTCCATCACATAATTGAACATCTCCTGTTCACCATCATCAATGGATGTGGCAAAAAATTCAACAAGATAAGGCCTTTTCCCCTGTTTGAATTCCTGTTCCCACATAATATCATCATCCATTGCTTCGCCAATATTTGCGGAAAGCCAGTTGAATGCTTCTTCACGATCCGACCATACAGTCTCCGTTTCTTTGCATTCTGAAATTTTTTCCCTTAAACTTTCAATGAAGGAGCGTGCCATATCCACCTCATTCATGGTGAGTTCAATCTCTTCTGTATATTCATCAAATTCACCTTCCTCATAATAAGATATAAACTTCTGGGAATTTTTTGTTTCCATCTCTATGATAATGGATTTTCTCCTGGGATTGAATTTCAGGGTGGCCGGATCTATATCGGAGAGATAAAAATCCCAGTGGGTGCTTTCTGTTGAGCCCTTTTTGTCTGTTAGAAGTTCTTCAATCTTGATTTTACAATCATTGCCATCGGGATTCGTAAACTTATAGCGATAGGTGTCGTTCCCTATGGGTATTTCGCCTGTATATTCTTCCAGCCAGGTTACATTATCCTGGGCGATTAGGATTTGTGAGATAAATATTAACGAAATGAAGGGAAGAAAGGTAAGATACTTGATTTTTGCAGACATATCACAGATAGTTTTTTGTTTAGAAACAGTAAAAATAAAGAATTTTATAGTTCATGTCCATAAAAAACACGTTTAAACAAAGAATTATTAACCATTGGTTTCATCATATAGTTTAAGGTTCTCCTTAAATTTCCATATTTTTAAGCTCAAATAAAACATCATGGACAACAATCTTTCCGATTACATACGTTACCGTGCCATTGACCATTGTATTAATGAAAAAGGTATAGCAAGCATTGCACAGCTTATGGATGCCCTGGGAAATGCTCTTGAAAGCGAAAAGCCCGATGAGGAAAGCGTGAAAAAAGATATTGAAGCAATGAAAAAGCCTCAACCTGCAGGGTACACCGCTCCGATTGAGTATGATGAAGCAAAGTTGGGATATTATTACAGAGATAAGAATTTTTCCCTTGACACAATTCCATTAAGTGATAAAGAAAATGAAATATTCCGCCTTACTGTGCAGTATCTTGATCAGTTAAAATCTCACAAAAACATTCGGGGACTGAGAGCCTTGATCCAAAAAATGATCAATACCCTGAGGATCCGTAACCTGGGAAGAAAAAACGGTGATCTGGATTTTGTACAGTCTGAGATCTCACACAGTTACGGAGGAAGTCAGTTCCTGGTTCCGCTTATTCGATCCATCCAGGATAAGAAGGTGATCCGGATTTACTACCAGCCATTTTATGAGGATAAGCCTTATTTCATCATTGTCCATCCTTACCTGCTCAAGGAATACAGAAATCGCTGGTACCTGATCGGTTTGAATGAAACCAAAGGAGAACTCAGAACCTATGGCCTTGACCGGATCTGGGAAGTGGAAAAGCTTGAACAGGAATATATTCCAAAAAAATTCAATGCAAGAGATTATTTTCGAAATTCCGTTGGTATTATATCATCAATGGCTGAGCCTCCTGAAATCAGGATTGAGGTATTGCGTCACCAGGCTCATTATCTGATAACACAACCCCTCCATGAAAGCCAGTTCATCGAATCGGAAGATGATAAAAAAGTGATTTTTGGCTATAAGGTTCATCCAACCTATGAGTTTAAATCATTGATACTTGCGATGGGGGCAGATGTTAAGGTGATTTCTCCTGAATCTTTTAAAAAGGAAGTGTTGAGAGATTTGAATGATGCGATTTTAGCATATGGCAAGTAGGAAGGTTGGTTATAAACCTTAGAAAATGGATCCTGAGTAGGGCATCGGGAAAATTTGGAACGAAGTAAAGGAACAAGCCAAAGTAGGGGTTGTTGTCCCCATGGAAACTGACCATGGGAGTTCTTACAGCTCCATGTCGCTAAGATGCAGATCAAGGGCTCTTACCGAGATCTGGATCTCCCTTATGGAAATTGCAAGTGACAAAATAAGCATCAACAGGGCGATGCCAAAAATGATTTCAGCAGCAAGCTGCATTTCCACGTAAACCAAAAACATGCAGAGAACACATAATAATAAACTTCCAATTCCAAGCAATTGCATTGTACGGGTTAATACCAGCCTTTTTTTTAAATTCTGTATTTGCCCTATGATCAACGATTCCGGGTTTTCCTTAAAACGGGAATGGAGGTTTCGAACCACGGAGGCGTAGGCCAGAAATCGATTGGTATATGCCAGTAAAAGAAGTGATATTGCTGAAAAAAGCAGGGCGGGAGTGGTTAAAGTGAGCTGATTCATTGTTTTTTTGCTACAAAGATAATTGTTTTCATTAGCACAACGCAATTGCATTTCGACAATGGTTTGCTGCAATTTGACAGCAAGGATAAACGAACTTCTGATCAACTGAATTTTTTTCGGATATCTTTATGATAATTTGTGAAAACTGCTTATCATAGGGATATTTGACTATTCGGAGTGAAGGATCAGGTACATACTGATGAAAGTCAGCAAACCAAAACATTTACAGGTATTATCTAACAAAAGCCCTGAAAATTTGTTTATGATATTGTCCAAAGAATATTGGAACATTATATCAGTCTAAAAATCAATTTATTAAATTAAAAATCATGGAAAAATTTATTACTCAGGCATTCTGGCAGGATATTTACCAGAAAGCTCTCGAGTGGATTCTAACAGAACTCCCATCTCTTGTCATTTTCTTTATTGTAATTCTAATTCTGTTAAAAGTGTTTAGTGCGGGTCTGGATCGTATCGGAAGAGTAATTCTTAAACGATCGGAAGAACAAAAAGATTCTGAAGCAGAAAAAAGGGTTAAAACACTTATGGGAATTGTCAAAGGAGTTGTAAGGATCGTTATCTGGACGGTCTTTTTTATGACTTTTTTGAAAAAGATAGGAACAGATATCGGACCCTTAATTGCGAGTGCGGGTATTATTGGTCTTGCTGTGGGTTTCGGCGCCCAGGAATTGGTTCGTGATGTTATTACCGGATTTTTCATATTACTGGAGAATCAAGTCAGGGAAGGTGATGTTGCCATTATTAATGGAACCGGGGGATTGGTCGAAAAAATTGAAATGAGGACCATTACCTTGAGAGATTTCTCCGGAACGGTTCACATTATTCAAAACGGAAAAATTAATACCCTGTCAAATATGACCAAAGAATGGTCGGCCATGGTCTTTGATATCGGGGTTGCTTATAAAGAAGATGTTGATAAAGTTATGGATGTCATGAGAAAAGTAGGTGAAGACCTGAAAAATGACCCTGAGTTCGGAGAAAAAATTATTGAGCCCATAGAAATTTTCGGACTCGACAAGTTTGGCGACAGTGCAGTAATTGTTAAGGCCAGAATTAAAACCAGACCCATTCAACAATGGACAATTGGGCGCGAATATAACAGACGGCTTAAGAAAGCTTTTGATGAAAACAACATAGAAATTCCCTTCCCCCACACTTCTTTATACTGGGGGGAGAATAGTGCTGCTTTTAAAATTGATCTTAGAAAAGAATAATTCGGGGAACTTGTTCCGGGAAATTGTGTTTTTTTGATTTGTTATGCGCTTTTTATCCCATAGCAAGCATAAAAGGATAGAATTATTTGATCAGATAGGCATTTGTGTTGATTAAAAAATTGTTTGAATCATTCTTCTTATATATTTTTGTTTCTGAATATTATGGATAATGAGACCTGGAATTTATACCCTTTCCCTTTAATGAAGACAATTTATTCATCGTTGATAATTAAAAATATTTAATACAAACCAGCCATATTAAAATCTGAATTATGAAAATACTACTTAAAATATCGTTAAGCTTGCTCTTTCTAGCTGGGATTTCTAGTGATCTGTTTGCGAGAATAGAACCCGCAAATCCAGACAATGTAGTAGGGATACCGCTGGATGGAGGATTGTTGGCAGTATTAGCCGGAGCTGGAATTGCTTACTTTGCTGCAAGAAAAAGAAAAAAGAACAATTAGATTTTCAAAAGATTTATACTGCAACGATTTTTTGAGGATTATTTTAATTGGAAAAAAAAGCCTTTGTGTCTTTTGCAAAGGTTTTTTTTATTTTAGCCTAATTATTTTTACTTTGTAGTAAAAGAATCATAAAGGATATTTTTCATCCGGGTTTTATGAATGAAACAACTTTAACCCATATTGTAGCTTAACAACTTTAATTCTTTCTGATGCAGACAAATGAAGTCATCAAGTCCAGATTTTTTAAAATTGGATTTTTAATCGTCTTAATACTTGGGTTATTTTATCTGACCATCCGGTTGCTTTTTTTTGAAATCGATCCGGTTTTACCCTTTATTGAAAAGATTTTTGATGGATGGCTAGCGCTTTGCGGGATTTTGGCAAACCATGCATTCACCCTGTTTAATCAGGAATTTTATATTGATAAGCATCAGTTGTTTTTTAACGATTTACTGCTATATGAATTTTCAAATAGCTTTTTAATGAAGAAGTTGTTTTTTGGCGTTTTCATTTTTATATGGATATTTCCGGTGAAAATTTACCATAAATTATTTGGTTCTTTTTTGTTTTTGTTTCTTCATTGGATCTTTATTTCTCTGGATATGTTCGTTCTTGCCAACCTATTCGCCCTGGATGGAAGTAATTCAGAATCTGCCTATTGGATTTCAAGAACACCCGGTGTGATGTTTATTGTGACCTTTTTTGTTGTGTGGGTCTTAATTTTCAAGGACAACATTTATCAAAGACTAAAGCAATTTAATATAGACATCGATTTTATTGACCGAAAACTCCCCGATCTTTTTGTCATTATGTATCTCTATGGGTTTATTGGGAATTTTTTATTGGGTTGGTATGATTATAAGGGATGGATAAATTTTCTTTTTTTAACCTCACAGAATATCCTTACCTGGATGAATTATGAAGCGAATGTTTATGAAACTTATTTGTTGGGAGAAAACGGAGGGATTTATATGGAGAAGGGTTGCCTGGGGTTTGCAACTATGATGCTATTTGCAGCAATTGTATATTTAACCTCAGAGAAGGGTAAAGCCAGATGGATATATATGATATCGGGTCTTATTTTTTTAAATATTGTAAATATTACCAGGTTTGTGTTCTTGTTTATCCATGTTCAGAAAAATGATGGATACGCCCGGTCCATAGATGTTCACGACATGTATAACCTGGTGCTTTATGGAGTGGTCTTCGTGCTATGGATTATATGGTTTGAGTTTTTCGCACTCAAAAGCCTTAATACGGAGAATAAGGCGGATCAAAAGACCTAGAGGCTTTTACAGGCTGTCGTTTAATATTTTAGAATTTATGGCGGTATTTCTAAAAGGAATGATGTTAAAGGTCAAAGAATAAAAAGGACGAGTTCCTGAAAGACTCGTCCCTGTCCTGATTCTGCCTGCGAAATAAATTCTTTCTGTCCAGACTTATAACCTCCATAGGATAAGGACTATTGATTCATTTTCGTTTCCTTTTCCATAAGCTCCAGTCCATTCTCTTTCATCACCCAGGTTTTTTCAGCCATCCTCCACGGGGAATATCGTTTGCCACTAATTCTCACATAATCAATATAATCGGCTACCGGTTTTGCAAAGTTAATCGATTTTCCAACCGGAACATACAGGGTGAGCTCAACCTGCTGTGCGCGCCATTTTTCCTCATATTCTGATTTGAAATAAGGGTCCAATACAATCAGAGAGTCTGTGCGGGTAAATCTGTAATTGATGTTTTCGGCATACCTCAAGGCTTCATTATAATTTGATCCGTAAGAACTTTTTTCTATCCGCAAAGAATAAAACTCTTCTTCCGTATTTCTAATATCAATCTCTACCTCTCCATACACTTCATTTTCTCCTATAACGAACCATTTATCATCAATATCAAAATCTTCTTTTTCTTCCATATTTTTTATTTGATCTTCCTGCATGGTTAGGTGCAAAATATTGCCGGACAGTTCGTTAAACTCGTATATTGAAGTAGCTTCTTCTTCTTCTAGGTATTTTCTGCCTTCTACAACTCCCAGTGTAATGACAGTAAGGAGCGCAAGGATCCACAAGGCAAAGGCACTCATCCCGAGAGAACGGTCTTTGGCTTTGAAACGGAATAGTGCTTTAAACAGACCGTAAATAATAGCAAGCACCGGTATCAAGACCAGGAGAATTCCGGCTATTGCAATAAATGTGAGATTCACGGGATCAATAAATGGGGTGACATAATTTTGAATGTCAGAATCCCAGAGCTCAAATATGCCCCATGTTCCCATACCAGCGCCAAAAAATGCAACTCCTATGAGGCCGGCTATCAGGCTTATACCTGCAATAACAAAACCTATAGCAATAAAAGCCAGAACAATTTTAGCCAGCGCTACGATAATAACTCCCATCACCCTGAAAAATTCCTGAAAAAAGTCCTCAGTCCTCCTGCCTGTATCCGAATCTCTGGCTTTTTTAAAATTTCTTTTCACGTCTTCATATTCCTCTCTTATTTTTTTTTCCAGATTGGAAACGTTTACCTTTTCCCCTTGCATTTCAAGCTTTTGGGCAGCAGTTTTGGCTTTTGGTACCGCTATCCATAATACGAGGTACAATAAAAACGGAAATCCGGCCCCCGCAAGAATTAAAACCACGAATAAAATCCGGATAAGCAAAAGATCGATATTGAAATAGGCACTTAAACCTGCTGCTACGCCACCGAAAACAGCATTATCAGGATCCCTGTATAATCGTCTTGTTGATCTGCTTTCGTAAGAATAATCTTTTTTATCATCTCCTGTAGCTTCTTCACTTGCAATTTCCTCTGGTCTTCCCATTACTTCAATAATTTCATCCACTTCTTTTAAGGTAATCACCCGGTCGGGGTCACCAAGCTTCTCCACAAGCAGCTCAGCAATCCTTATTTCAATATCATTCAGAATTTCCCTGCTTTCCTGAATATCGGAAAAATGACTGCTAATCCTGTCCAGGTAGTTTTTAAGTTTGTCGTATGCGTCTTCATCGATATGAAAAACCTGACCTCCCAAGTTAATTTTGATTGCTTTTTTCATTTTTCATCTGTTTTTTATTTGTTTTTTTTAATTGATTCGAGTGAGTCGACCAGATCTTTCCACGACTGGTCAAGTTCTTTCAGGTATGTTTTCCCTATTTCTGTTATGGTATAGTATTTACGTGGAGGACCCTGTGTAGACTCCTCCCACCGGTAATTTAACAAACCTGCATTTTTCTGACGGGTCAAAAGAGGGTAAAGTGTGCCTTCCACTACGATCAGTTTTGCCTCCTTCAACTGATTGATGATATCAGTTGCATAGGCATCCTTTCTTGAAAGAATAAGGAGTATGCAATACTCAAGGATGCCTTTTCTCATTTGAGCTTTTGAATTTTCTACATTCATTTTATTCATTTATCATTATTAATTATTTATCTGTGTTGTTCAACTTCCCATTCCAGTGGTTCTGTCATCCAGTCTTCAAATTTTAACATGTTATCCATACTATCTTTTGTTTCATCTGAAATTAGGTTTTTCCTGCTCTTTTCTTTAATTTCTGGACTGGTCAGACCAAAATGATACTCAACATTATAGTTATTATCGAATATTTTGGGATCTTTTTTAAGAAAAACCAGGGGCATAACGAGCAGGCTTATGAAAATCAACAAAACGATATATGTCATTAAAGATTTCATTTCTAAAATACTGATTATTTAAGAATACTGGTTAAAGCATATAACATCCGAATACAAAGATATAAAAAAATGATAGTACTATGCAAGACATAGTAGTGAAAAAACATTAGTATTTTAGTAAAAAATATGCAAAAAGCATATAATCAAATAGATACGTTTATAAAAAAAATTGGATTTACGTTTTGAGCGCTTTATTCATAATTCATTTTCCAGCTTTTAAAGGCTCCAGCCATAGAATCAACTTTCTCCGGATGCTCAGAAGCCAGGTCATTAGTTTCGGTGGGATCTTTTTTCATATTATAGAGTTCCCACTTACTATCATTTCCCTGTTTTACGATCTTCCAGTCATTATTCAGGTATGCGCTTCCCCTGGCCCATTGCCAGTAGATGGGTTTATTGCGTGTTGGTTTATCTTCTCCTTTGAAAATAGGAAGCAGACTTACACCTTCCATGGGGTAAACCATCTGATCATGAATAGAATCAGGATACTCTGCAGAAGTTAAATCCACGAAGGTAGCCATGAAATCAATGAAATGCCCCGGGAAATCACTGATTCTTCCCGGATTTTTTATGCCTTCCGGCCAGTAGGCTATCATAGGTGTGCGAATGCCGCCTTCATAACAGTAATTTTTAAAGTATCTGAACGGAGTGTTTCCTACATTGGCCCAGTCGGGTCCAAGTGATGTCCATCTTGTCATTGAGCCAATCGGGCCGTATCCGGGGAGATTTACCACTTCTGCTGAGGCACCATTATCTGATACAAATAAGATAAGGGTATTTTTTTCTTCATTCAATTCTCTCACTTTTTTCAACACCCTGCCGATATTCCAGTCCATTCTTTCGATCATAGCTGCATATACTGCCATTTTAAGGTCTTCTTCCATTTTTTCCTCATCCGATAATTTGCTCCATGGTGTATATGTCGAATCAGAAAGCTTGAAGTTTTCATTAATCAGACCTATTTCCTTTTGTTTTTCAAATCTTTCTTTACGTATTTCTTCATATCCCTGCATGTACTTTCCTTTATATTTTGCAATATCCTCAGGCCAGGCCTGCAATGGATCATGAGGAGCAGTATAAGCAAGATAGAGGATGTAGGGTTTATCTTCCTTCCTGTATTCCTCGAGCCAGTCCAGGGCATAGTTGGTGAAATAGTCAGTTATATAAAAATCTTCCGCATCTGGAGTATATGGAGAATACATTGTACTGTCAATGCACCATTTTCGATCGTCCCGTTTTTGAGCCGGCTTTCCTTCTCCCGGACGCTGCTTTCCGGGATTGAAATAATTCGCAGCTCCGTCTTTCAACCCATAATATCTGTCAAATCCACGATAAATCGGATTTTCAATTCCGTGGTGTTTTCCTGACCACAGGGTTCTGTACCCCGACGGTCTGAGTACCTCTCCAAAAGTGGCTCCGTTGGTTATGGGATTTGTAAACGTTCTTCCATATCCAACCTGCTGAGCGTAAAGACCTGTCAAAAGACTTGCACGCGATGGAAAACATTTTGAGGTATTATGAATGTTTATAAAACGAATTCCATTTTCAGCCAGATTGTCGAGATTTGGTGTGTGGATTTCACTCCCAAAACATCCTATATCAGAAAATCCCAGATCATCAGCCAGTATTAAAATAATGTTCGGTTGGCTGTATTCTTCTGTGTTATTTCTTTTTCCGGTTTGACAGGATGTTATGAGCATTAATCCTGCAGCAGTTATCAAAGGTATGGATTTCATAATTTGGGTTTTTATTATTTTCTGTACAATTGTCATTTATTTTCAGTCGGCAGCACTGCTCACCAAAGATAATAAATGGAGAATTTTAATTCATGAAAATAGCCTTAGAATTATTTTATATTAGGGCAATATATGGGAAGAAGAAAATTAAGGTAAGTTTTGTCATGTGACTTCATGATTTTTTTTAATGATTTTTCATTTCTTTGTTAATCAAAATGATCTTTTATGCCAAAATATCCTGTTCTCAGGAACAAGAATATTTATATAATCTTCGGAGTCACACTCCTCGCTGTCATGGGAGTTGCAAGTATAACGCCGGCTTTCCCTTCTATTGCTGAACATTTTGATATCAATTATAAAAAAATAGGATTGCTTATCACTATTTTTACTTTGCCGGGTATCTTCCTGACTCCTGTACTCGGAATCCTTGCCGACCGGTTTGGCAGAAAGACTATTCTCGTTCCTGCTTTATTTCTTTTCGCCATTGCAGGTTTTGCCTGCAGTCTGGTAGACAGTTTTGATACACTGGTAATTCTTCGCTTCATTCAGGGGATTGGTGCAGCTTCACTTGGTTCGCTGAATGTAACATTGATAGGAGACATATTTCCGGATGAGCAAAGAGCTACAGCTATGGGTTTCAACGCCAGTGTATTGAGTATAGGAACTGCGCTGTACCCATTCATGGGAGGTGCTATTGCCAGCATTGCCTGGAATTTTCCTTTTTATTTTCCTTTAACCGCCATTCCGGCAGGCTTTATGGTTCTGTTCGTACTCGACAATCCTAAAATCAGGTCGAATGAAAAATTTAAGGAATACCTGAAGAAAACCCTGAAATCCATATCCCGCCGGAGTGTTTTGTCTCTTTTCGTATTAAATATAATGACCTTCATTATTTTGTACGGATCTTATCTTACGTATTTCCCTTTTGTAATGAAAGACTATTTCTCATCGGGGCCTTTTATTATTGGAGTGATAATGTCGGCAAGTTCTTTAACTACCGCAGTGACATCTTCGCTTTTAGGAAAATTGACGAAGCATTTCAGACAGAAAGACCTCCTTAAAGTATCTTATTTGCTTTACATTATATCACTGGCGTTAATTCCTTTTCTTCACAGGGAAGCTCTTATGCTTATCCCTGCATTATTATTTGGAGTGGCTCAGGGAATTAATATTCCAAACATCCAGACTTTACTTGTAAGTCTTGCTCCAATGAAATATCGTGCGGCTTTCATGTCTCTTAACGGAATGGTTCTCCGGCTGGGTCAAACCCTCGGTCCTTTGCTAGCCGGCCTTTTCTTTGCTTTAGGGGGGATTACTTTTGCCTTCTATGGGGGGGTGTTGGTTGCCGGCCTCATGCTTTTGATCGTTTTTTTTCTGCTCAATTAAATAAATGAACTTTTCTAGTCGAATTAGCTCAATGAATAGGAACTTATATCTTATTTTTAACGATTAAAACAAAATATGATGGTTTTCGAAGGTAATCTAAAGAAAATGCGAACAGACCTGGATAAGGAGGTACATTATTTCCTTGATTTGAATGGACAGGAAATTTATATGAATGATGTCCTGGGTAAAGCCCTAAAAATTGAGTTTAAAAACCAGATCAATTGCATTAAGTGCGGAAGAAAAACAAAGACATCTTTCGCTCAGGGTTATTGTTATCCATGTTTTATTTCTGCTCCAGAAACTGAAGAATGTGTTTTACGGCCCGAACTTTGCCGGGCTCATGAAGGAATTGCAAGGGATATGAATTATGCGAAAGAACAATGTTTGATAGACCATTTTGTTTACATGGCTCTTACTTCCGGAATAAAAGTCGGGATTACCCGATACCACCAGATACCTACCCGATGGATCGATCAGGGAGCATGGAAAATCATCAAGGTGGCTTTAACCCCTAATCGTTATATCGCCGGAACTATTGAGATGGCGATGAAAGAATTTTTTGCCGATAAAACCAACTGGAGACACATGCTTACCAATAAGCGGTTAGGGGGAGTGGATCTTGTAGAAGAAAAGGATCGTGCCATTGAAAAGCTTCATGCAGATTTTCAAAAATACGCTTGCGATGATGACGAGATATCGGAAATTAACTATCCCGTCAAAAAATATCCTGAAAAAGTCAAAAGTCTGAATTTTCATAAGACTCCGGTTATTGAAGATGTTTTGGTCGGGATAAAAGGACAGTATTTAATATTTGACTCAGGAGCCGTTGTCAATATACGAAAACATAGTGGCTATCTGGTAAAAGTCAGCTTTTAGTTTATTACTCTCCTGAAATTTCTTTCATCAAAACTTTCATTTGTGTCCGAACCTTAACCATATCTGCTTGTTAGCAATGAAGATAACATGCTGAAGCCCGGAATAAATCATTTATTTGTTTCGAAATCCATCATGCATTTATCGTATAATTATATAAGATTTTATCAGGTATACATTAAACCTTGATTTATATGCAAGAAATTTCAATTGTTTCAGATACGCTTAGGAAAGATGTTGAGCTGGGATTTTCAGCATATCCAAAATACATACCTTTCAAATATTTTTATGATGACAAAGGAAGCCGGATTTTTCAACAAATAATGCGAATGCCGGAATATTACCTTACCCATTCTGAATATGAGATTTTTGATCAGCATAAACATAATATTTTAAAACGTATCCGACAGGATGGCGAAATGATTGAACTGATAGAATTAGGAGCAGGGGACGGGCTGAAAACCAGCTTACTTATTGATCATTTTATTCGTGAAGGGGTAACGTTCAGCTACACTCCGGTCGATATTTCGGAGGAAGCCATTCATCAGCTGGTTGACAAAATGAAAAACGCTTTTCCCGGCATTATTATTTCCGAGCAGGTTGGTGACTATTTTGAGATTATGATGAATCTGGAAACATGTAAATCCTGCAAAAAAGTTGCACTTTTCCTGGGTTCCAATATTGGCAATTTTTCAGAAAAAGAATCCATAGACTTTTTCAGGCAATTAAATGCGGTTCTTGATAGAGGAGATATGGTGCTAACAGGTTTTGATCTGGTGAAGGATCCTGAATTAATTCGTAAGGCCTATGATGATTCAAATGGATATACACGTAAATTTAATCTCAATCTCCTGTCGAGATTAAACCGTGAGCTGGGAGCAAATTTTGATCTGAAAAAATTTATGCATTGTGCGGTTTACGACCCTCAGACAAAGACCGCCAAATCTTACCTGATTAGCAGTGAAAAACAGAAAGTGTTTTTTGCAGAGCTGGATCGTTCTTTTCAATTGGATAAATGGGAATCCATATTTACCGAGATGTCGAGGAAATTCACCCCATTAGATATTCAAAAACTTGCAGGAATTACCGGTTACCACGTTATAGAAAATTTTTACGATCATAAGGGTTATTTCCTGAATAGTCTCTGGGTGAAAGCTTAATGCCTGTAGATCGAATATGTATAGGGCTAAACAAATTTTCTTCATTGGTTAAGGAAAACAGACTTTAATGAAAGCAATTTGGAATGGTAAGGTACTGGTAGAAAGTAAAGATACCAAGGTCGTGGAGGGGAATCATCATTTTCCACCCTCATCGGAAAAGAAAGATTTTTTTTCCGAAAGTAATACCCATACGGATTGTCCCTGGAAACGGAAAGCTTCTTATTATCATATAGAAGTTAATGGTGAAAAAAATCCGGATGCTGCATGGTATTATCCTGAACCTCCTGAAATAACAAAACAGATCAAGGATTATGTTGCATTCTGGAAAGGCGTAAAAATGGAAGAGTAATTATTTCAGGTTTTTTTTCGGGAAAGGTTTGGTTCGTGGTTCATGATAAAGATAAAATTTTATAAAAATGGACATTGCAAAATTAAATCTTACGATTACAGAGCTGCATCATGCTGCTCAATTCATTTCAATAGCCGGAAACTATCTTGCCAGGGAAAAAAAAGGCACCCACATAGCGATGGAGTATTCCCATTCCCGAAGGATGCTTGTAGGTCCTGTTCTGCAAGCCGATAAAGATATCAGGATGGCCCTCGATATTTCGAA
>CAZQOV010000050.1:0-19212 GCA_964595055.1 uncultured Bacteroidaceae bacterium
GACGGCATACGAGATAAAGGAATGTGACTGGTTCAGACGTGTGCTCTTCCGATCTGTGGGATACCCATTACGGTTATTTTCCCGATCCTGCTTTCATCCTCCCCTGGCGCTACGACCCGGAGAAAGGATATAGCGTGTCGGAGGTCAAACGGAAACAAACCAATGATATACAATTTTATCCAGAGGATCCTGCCAATGGTGATACAGTGACTATCCGTGCCCGGATCCATAATTTCAGCCTCCTTCCCACCCCACGACCAGTGGGGGTAAGGTTCTACCTGGGTGATCCTGATGATGATGGAATGCCAATTGAAAGCATAGATGGTCATACCGAGATCTTCACCCCTGAAGCCATAGCCCCACGTGGCCGGGCAGAGCTGGAAATGAAGTGGAAGGTTCCGGAAGGCACACCCTCTTTCCCCCGCATCTATGCTGTGATTGATAAAGATGACCAGCTTATGGAGATCCACGAGAATAACAACATCTCATGGAACATTATGCAAAAAACAACTGGCAGCATTATTGATAATGTTGAAGAAGAAAAGTTCAAACATGAACTATTTGTGGCATATAATCAACCTAATCCCTTCAATGAACTCACACAGATCCGGTTCACCCTCCCTTCAACATCTCTTGTGAATATATCGGTTTATAATATGATGGGACAAAGGATTACTACTCTTGCCGCTAAAGTAATGACAGAAGGCTCACATATTGTTGAGTTTGACCGAAAGAATTATCCGTCGGGGATCTATTTCTGCAATATCACAGCGGGAAACACGAAAAAAGTCATTAAAATGATTCTGAAGTGACAGTAATAGATGAAAAAAAATGTAAATTAACTAAAGTCAAAAAAAAGCTTAATGAAATCGTATAAGGT
Organism: uncultured Bacteroidaceae bacterium; assembly: GCA_964595055.1. Taxonomy (GTDB): domain Bacteria; phylum Bacteroidota; class Bacteroidia; order Bacteroidales; genus CAYRTD01. Next base: position 881 of record CAZQOV010000050.1, read on the forward strand.
ATAATTATCAAAATTTACCAATTGACAGATAATTTTCCATTTATATTTTACTCCCCACATCTCTAGCAAAACATCTCTAACTTAAAACCCTGGGTATTAAAATATTCCGGGTTCCGATCCTGCCCAAGAGCAGCATTCACTATCTTGACTTGGCTCCGATTTCCCCGTAAATTGTTTGCTTCAACTATCTGACTCTCTTAATCGTTTTGCCTGCCGGGCAAAATTGTACAAACTCAGCTTACCATGAAAAATTTTATCCTTTGAAAAATGAAAAGTTTATACCCCCTGATACATTTAGTGCTATTCGCACTCATGCTTACAAGCCTGAGTTATGCTCAGAATCCCCCCGAGGTCATCTGGGAAGATTTTTACCCGGGCGAATACGAAAAAGGAAATTACACTGCCAATGATATAAAAGAATCTCCATATGGCTATTTTGTGATCACCGGCGGAAGGAACATGACCTCAGCCATGGGTGGTTACGGTGAGGTGATGCTTATGCGTGTGGACCTTGAGGGTATGGGGATTCGTATGAATCAAATCTTTACCGGTTTTAATGATGAAATACCCTGGGACCAGGAAGCTTATGACATGATCATTACCCCCATGCCCCTGATATCCTTCCTTGTAACAGGCTACCGGGATGTAACCCTGACCAGTTCAGACACGCCACCCGGATTATTTCTCATGCAGATAAGGGGGGATGGAGGTGTGCTTTTCGACTCACTCTACTATAACAATAACCTTCATCACATGGCAGGACGCTGCATACAACCAGTTATAGGCGGTGGATATATCATTGCCTGCTCCTTCCGGGAAAACGGCGGAGGGACCCATCAGACCATGGTGACCAGGCTGGTGCAAAATGAGGACGGAAGATTTGTGCACAAAGACCAGCCATCTTATACTATCATTCCGGCTGGTCAGAGTGGATATGCCAGCTGGATCAGACAATACGGAAAGGGATACCTGATGGGTGGGACAGCCTTTCAAAATCCTAACAGGAAATTCGACCTTTTTATCCAGAAGCTGGATGCTAATCGAAACCTGCAATGGACAGAGTTCTATGGCAGGGAGGACTCGGATGAGTTTGCCGATGCGATCATTGCCGGCCAAAATCTTTATATAACAGGATCTGCTGGTGTGCTGGTCCCAGGCACCAGCTATTATAAAGATCAGATCTATATAATTAAGACAGATACTGCTGGCAGAGTGATATGGGAAAAAACCTATGGTGGTACCCACCGACACTATGCCAATAAGATCATGATGACAGGGGAAGGAGACCTGTTGATTGCCGGAACTGCTTATGATCAGAGCATGCACACCAGCATGATTCTAATGAAGATCGATGCAGAATCGGGAGATTCTCTCTGGACACAGTCATATGGAAGCCAGTTTGAAAATGCAGGGATCAGAGATGCTATCCGGACCAAAGATTTTGGTTATCTTTTTGCCGGACGCGGTTCTTATACGGGATCTCAGGATCCCCGGGTATATTTAATGAAACTGGACCACGGCGACGAAAGGGAGCATCGGGAAATCCCCAGAAAAGACATGGGCATCTCTATTAGCCCCTCAGCACCTGCCATTGATGTGATCAATTACACTGCGAATGCAGACTCCATCTATGGCGTTAACGTAATGATCGATTCCCTTCTGCATCCTTCGGTGGGTGACCTGGAAATTACCCTGTCCCACAACGGCACCACCGTAACCCTCGCAAACCGTCCCGTAAATTCAGGGGAAAACTTTATCAGAACCGGCTTTGCTGATACCCATTTCAAACGCCTGGATTGGGATTTTGCCCCTTACACCAATTGGTATAGGCCTGAAGATGAATTAGCTGTATTTAAAACCCACAAACCTTCAGGGGATTGGACGCTCTCAGTCATTGACTTTGGATCGGGCAACCGCAAAGCCACTACCCGCGTCCTGGAGGGATGGACCCTAAACCTGCTGACAAATAAGGGTTCAGAAACCGGATTATCTCTAGAGCAGGCATTAGCAGGCTTTGGATTGGAAAACATACATCAAAATCCCATCCTTCGGGAAGCACAGATCTTTTTCCATCTGAATGTACCTGGCAGGACACGCCTTTCTGCATACAACATTCTTGGACAAATGGTAAGCGTAATCACCGAGGAAACTCTTCCGGAAGGAAATCATAAGCGCATATGGCATCCCGACTCTCTTCCTCCAGGCACATACTTTATACAGCTTGAGAGCAGAGGATTGGTTAGTGTTCGGAAAGTGGTGCTGAGGTAAGTGCAATTATGCCTCTTCAATTCTGGCCAGGTAAACCCACATTTTCTCTACTGCAACAGGGAACTCTTTTCCATAAAACCGATTGTAGTATACCCCGGGTTATGAAATCGATTCTCCCAAATAAGCTTCACTAACCGGTAAAATCTCTCATTTTCTCTATTCTCATGGCAAAGGGCACATTTGCATGGCTAAAGGAATATTCAATGGAATTGCCCAGCTGTGTTTTATTTTCTATGGTTAGGTCTGCTCTTTTTATTGCCCCCTCCAATTCATTTTGCAGGTTTTCCTCGATAACCAGCTGTATGCTGCCATAGTAAAGTTCGGTAATCAGGTATACATGCCGGATGTTCCCGTCATAGAGATCCCATTTATTCCTTTTCAGCTTTTCCAATAAATCATCCGTTTTGATCCTGAGCAGGTTGGACATTACCCTGGCTTTTATTTCACCAAAAGTGCATTTTCTGATTTTATTAAGTGCAAAATTATTGGAAACCTTCCCCAGTTGAGGATTTTCCAGAGAAGCAACCAGGTTTACATCCACATCAATAATAGCATCCGCAAAATTAGCATCCACCTCTTTTACCTGTTTTAATTCTTCCAGGTATTGGCTCCATTCATCCTGTGTTATGATTTCAGCGTCGAGAAAAGCATTGGCAATATGATTACTCATTCCTTTATTAGAAGCAAATTTTGGCTTCCCGAAAAAGGGATCCCAAACCAAAGTTCCCAGAATAATATTTTCATGAGAAGCCTGAATGAGTTCAAGGTCATAACGGTTTCTGAATTTTCGTAATTCCATGATAAATGATTTTTGTTGATGGTGGACTTATTCAGGACCATCGTATTTATATGCTACATCTCCCAATAAAGCTAAGAAAAAAAACATTAAGTCATTAAAAATACGTTTTCAAATATTCCTAAAATTTCATAAACTGTCGTACGATTCGCTTCAACCGTCCACCTGCCCCTGGAAAATGTTGTCCCGGATGTTCTGGTTCGGAAAATGTTGATTCTTTGCTCACAGGAGGTTTTTTTTGCCAGCAGCCGGCAAGTTATCCTCAAACGTAAATTCCCCCTGGTTCATTTCTTCCCCCGGTCATTGTCAGCATTAATCACGGCTTTTTTAATCTTAAAACTGCGGATGCATCCAAATGGATCCTTTGAATTGAATGGTAAGGATATCACAAACACAGTAATCCCTAAGGAGAGTGGACAATGTCCCACATTTTCTGGAGTGATTTGGACCGAAAAACTTTGGAGTCTTTTACAGAATGATACTCAAGATGAGCCGTACCTGTTTTCAACGCTTATGCAATAGATCAACAGGAATAATATGCAGATAAAACAGAAGGCCACCTCATTGTTGAGACAGCCTTCATTTTCGGAGGGTTTTTCCTGAGTCAGGAAACCATACATTTTTCCAGTTCAACGCTCACCGGCGTTATGTTTTGCAAATTATCGCTTACCGGGCAACGTGATTCAACCGCATGCAGCCATTTTTCCAAAATGGACTCATCCGCTTCTGTCTCCGGTATCAGCTTGATAACGATATTTTTATATCCGGCACGGTCTTCATCACTTTTCCCAAACAGTTTTGCAGGATTTAAATTTCCTTCGATATCAATTTTAAGATTCTTTAATTCAAATCCCATCTCTTTTGCAACCAGATGTCCCATTACATTCAGACAGCCTGCAAATGCGGCAAGAACATATTCAACCGGATTGGGAGCTACATCCGTTCCTCCAAGCGCTTCAGGCTCATCTACAATTATCTCAAAATTACGTGCTTTCACAATCGTTTTGGCAGCGCTTGCACTTTGCGCATTAATTTTAAATCTTAAATCACTCATCATTTTATATTTTAATTGTTATTATTTTCACAATACAAATATAATATATTTTGTTTATGTTATTGCTATAACTTTAAAAATTTTATCTGTTAAAATACGACAATGCGTTATTAAACATAATGAACTTATGTTCACTTGTGAAAGGTATTTTGTATATTGTTTGATACAATATAAAATGTTTTAGATGCCCTATTTTTAATGGAATTTAAACCTTCAACATTTTTGTCCCTGATGCTTAATACCTGCTTTCCAAAGTCTCTAAAGCGATAGTTTAAGTACATAAGGCTTATTAAAGAATATCTTAGGGTCAAACAATTAAAGAATTTGCGATATGAAATCGTATAAACAAGTACGGGAAATTCTCGCATATATCCGGTTATTTCATGTGCAGATGAGAGAATTTTATCATCGACTGCATAAAAAGGATGAGCAACAAAGAATAAAGATCATTCTTGATTTTTTATGTCGACATGAGAAACACAGAGAAGAAACCCTGGCACAATATGAGGCAGAAACCTCCAAAAAAATACTGGATACCTGGTTTCAATACATACCGGAACATACGGTATCCGAGTGTCTGGAAGATACAGAAATACAAGCAAATATGTCGGTCGACGATGTAATAGGAATTGCCCTGGACCTGGATAACTGTATCATCGAAACCTACATGGCACTTATTGAGGAAACCGATGTTGATGAGGTTAAAGAGGTCTTTTCCAAACTATTGAAAAGATTAGAGAGCGAGAAAAAAAACCTGATGCGGGATTCTTTATGGTTATATGATGTGTAATCCTGAAGGTACACCATCATTCCCCCGAATTTAGACCGTGATTAATTTGGTCCAGCACTAAAAAATACTGGGTAATATGGAAGTAATTGATACATCCGGATCTTTCAGCGTCATTCTCACCTCACTCTCTGTTGCCAGTTGGCAATTAATGTATGCCAGTTCTCTCTTTTTTATCTCATTATCCGAATGAGATTCCTCGCATGCGCTCGGGATTCAATTCATCCATTATTTCCAGTTCACTATCGCTTCTGGAAACAGGGATTCACTGAACCTCATTATCTTTACCTTCTCCTCTCACCTTCAAGGTAATTCGACAATGGATCGGCAGGACTGGTATTGATCGACTTCAACCATTCAATGAGGGGTTCCCGGTAATGAACATAGGTATCTACCGGAGCAGGATCATAGGAGGAAAAAGGATAATCATCACGTGAATACAAATAATTATTGGTGAGCAGGGTGTAGACTTCTTCGTCCCTGATCTCAGTACCGTCCGAAAAAAAGAAGCCGGGGATTGTGGTCATGCCTCCCATGTATATATCATCGGCAAGTGACAGGACTTTAAGTTGTTCTCCTGTGACTTCGAGCTTTACAATCGTATTTTCGAAAGGCAATAGTCCCACAATGGTAGACAGGCTTATAGGGCCTTCTTTGATATCCTGCCGGATACCTCCACCATTGGTTAAAGCAACATCTGCCTCCGGAAAGGTATACAACCAGGAATCACACACCATATTTCGCATTTCGGGCGATGCCTGTTCAATGGTCACATCGGTATAGCCTATTTGCTCCGATAATTCTTTATCTGTTTCCTCCTGCCAGAACTCCACAATATCCAGGATTTGGGCATCGACTCCATTTGGAGTGTTTTCAACTATCTCATATTCAATATTCATCGCGGCGGAATCATACAAATGATAATCGAATTCTACCTTTCCGTAAGCTCTCATACCACTTCCCGTTTGCATTAAAACCACTCCATCCATCATTTCGATGTATTTCTGATGACAGTGTCCTCCTCCTATAATGCTTATCCCGTTTTCCTTCGCTACATCCACAAGATCCTTCATCTCGTCATAACAGATATGACCCAGTAGAATCAGCACCGTGGCACCATCTTCTTTGGCCTCCCGGGCATATGTATTAATGGCATCTTCATAATCGGTAAAGCTATAATCTTCCACGTTTGCGGGAAAAGTTGATGAAGGTGTCGTCAACGAAGCCAAACCAATGATGCCTATTTTCACACCATCAATCTCTTCAATGATGTAAGGCTCCGCAAAATCGGGTATCTCATTGCTCGCTTTTTCTACAATATTAGCAGCCAGCAGGGGAAAGCTCTGTTCTGACAGGCGTTGTTCAAGAACATTCACCTTAAAATCAAATTCATGATTGCCAATGGCTGCCGCATCATAATCCATGGCGTTCATCACCTCCACCATGGGTTCTCCCTGAAACCAGGTGGATATGGACGGACCGGACCACATATCGCCTCCACTTAACACCAGAAAATTGCCCGATGTGTCGAAGCCTTCCCGTTCTTTCCATTTATACATTAACCCGGGTGCCCCTCCGTATTCTTCATTCGGAGCCAGCCAGCCATGCTCGTCGTTGGTATACAAAAGAGTGATACTAACGATTGAATCAGAATCCGACCTGTTTTCCGAATTGAATTTTGCGATACCATTCTCACAACCCAATAGCAGGAATAACAGGTAAGCGAAAAGGCCTATTTTTTCAAACTGCTTCATTGTTTTTTTTATTTGCAGGCAAAGATAGAAAGAAAAGTGTACTAAATTCAAAAGTTAATTCTGAATGGAAATTTTTGAATTACAAGCTTACCTTTAATGAAGCAAAGAGTTCTCACTTAAGCCTTTTTGATGCGCAAAATGCTTTCATTCGAAATGAATTGTGTTAAAATCCAAATAATTTTTATCATTTAATATTTCTTTCCAATCTCCCCCATTATTTGTGAGGGGGAATGTCTTCATTTTATTAACTCTTAAACCCCATCAATACCTTCATTTTTTATTTCCGGTCCGCTTCCCTCCAAACATTCAACTCCTGGGCATAGCTAAGATATGTGGAAAAGGATAAATGAAAAAAGCGGTAAAACAAATCGCATCCGTAACATAGCAGGTATTTTAGGTTTTTACTGTGACTGTCTGAAAAAAAGCTTCTTTTATATTGTATCATCCACAACTTTAGGGAGAAATGAGTACGGTGTGCTTTACCGGAATTAATGGCCAATGGCAATTCACTCCTGCAGCTTTTCATATGCCCCTATATCATAAGCACTGCCCTGAGGCCTGCTGACTCCTTCTTTATCCGTTTCGGGAATTCCCGGAAAAAGGGTAGGTCCGGTGCCCCGGTCAATGGCAGGACTGCCCGCTTCTACATGCAACTCATCATCAATAAATAAGGGGTCGTCGGTAATAGTATGATCTGTTCCGATAATGGTCCCCTGTCCACCCATGTATGTGTTGAAATTGTGCAGCAGGTTATAATCGCTGTAAACAGCGAAATCATCCTGACATTTCAGGAAGGCAGAGGTACCGTTACCCTGAAATATATTGTTTACCAGGTAGATATTTGCCGTATCCTTATAATTATAATTGGCGATCCTGCATTCCACAAAGCTGTGTTCAGCTCCCATAGCTGCCCCGGGAGACACCCTGAAATTATTGTTATAGATCGCAAATCTATGATCACGGTTAATATATTCGGAACTGTAAAACATAAGCGGACTCTCGGTGCTTAATCCGTCGAAAATGTTGTTTTTCATGAACACCGATGAGGAACCGTCAGTTCTGGTAGCTATCTTATCTCGATTTCAAACCATTTATTTACAATTACCAAAGTAAAAAATTAAAGGTAGCTTTCATAATTCCTTCGGAATTAATTAATGAAAAATACCCTTTGTTTTAACGGATTTATTTTTTTATGCCTCTACTTTTGTTCAAGAAAAAATAAGGAATGAAAAAAGAATGAAAAGTGTGTTAATATCCATGATAATGATAATCGGTTCAGGCACTGCTATCTCCCAGCCAGTTTCTTATATGGCGGAATATGGTACTGAACATCCGACAGACCCAAAAGCGGAGAAGAGCTATTTTGAGTTTTATGCAGACCATGAACTTAAGTACATTGAGGATCAGTTCGATGAGATTGATCTTTCCCTCGTAAGAAAACATAAACTCGGAGAGGAGGTGGCACTTTATCTTCATCTGTTGGATCAGGAATATACCTATGTAACAGAGGCAGCTCCGGGTTCATTTTCCGGACGGATGGTAATTCAAAAGCCAACCATATATAACAGTATTAACAGAATAGACAAATACTTCAGAAAACAGATCAGAAAAGGACTTGCCACCGAGGAGCAAGCCAGAAATGAGCTGATCAGGACTGCTGAAATTGCATTGATTCTTCTTCACAAAGACAGCAGTGAATTTGAGAAAGCACTCGAAAAATCCAAAACAGATGAAAAGCTATTAAGCTTGTATAGCCGTATCAAAATAAAAAAGTATTAGATGCCGGGAATTTTGCAGTAAATCAATCTAAAATACTGATTTTTAAATTAATAATAAGATTAAATCTTTTTATTGTGTGATATCTATGCTCTTTTTTACTAACCTAAATAAATGAAAAATGAAAAGAAAACTGATTTTTGTATTATTGCTAATGGGAATGGGCGTTATTCTATATGCTCAGACCATTAATGTAACGGGTCGGGTAACATCAGTTTACGGCGAAGATCTGATTGGCGTAAATGTGATTGAAAAAGGTACCGTAAATGGCACCATCACAAATGTTGATGGTACCTATTCAATAGCTGCTGACTCTTCGGCTGTCCTGGTTTTCTCCTTTGTTGGGTATAAAACCACAGAAGTGGAAGTGAATGGACAACAAGTTATTGACGTAGAGATGGAAGAAGGAGCATACAGCCTAGAAGAGTTAGTGATTACAGCGCTTGGTATCAGTCAGGAAAAAAAGACCATCGGGTATTCCACCCAGGAGATAGATGCAGCACCCCTTTCAAAAAACAATGCCCAAAATATCGGGAATCTGCTTACCGGAACAGTCGCAGGACTCGCTGTGAATAATCCAACCGGAATGTTCCAGTCGCCTTCATTTTCACTCCGTGGAAAGTCACCCCTCATCGTTATTGATGACATCCCGGTCTCAACCGATCTTTTCGATATTAATGCAAATGATATCGCCGAAATTACGGTACTGAAAGGTACAACAGCTTCAGCGCTTTATGGCTCTCGCGGGCGGAATGGTGCGATTCTTATCGAAACAAAAAAAGCACAGCAAAGTGGATTTCATGTTGAAGTTTCGAACAGTACTATGGCAACAGCTGGCTTTACTGTGTTTCCAGAGACACAAACAGAATATGGAAATGGTTCTTTGGGTAAATATGAATTCTGGGATGGAAAGGATGGAGGCATTTCCGATGGGGATATGATCTGGGGTCCGAAATTTTCTGACAACCTTGAAATTCCACAATGGAACAGCCCCATTTACGATAATGTTACAGGAGATACCATTCCATGGTGGGGCGATGTTTCCGGAACAAAATATGATGATAAATCACGTTATTCCAGGGTTCCAATACCATGGGAATATCATAATAACCTGAAAGATTTCCTGCGTACCGGAATTGTTTCCACAAGCAATTTTGCTATTTCCTACAAAGATGAGAAGTTTAACTACAGGTTTTCCGGTTCTTATACCGGTCATCGCGGACAGGTTCCCAATACAAGTTTGAATCAGGGTGGACTTAGTTTTACAAGTTCATATAAATTGAGTAATGCACTTACACTGGATGGAAAATTTTCCTACAATAAGGTTCATTCACCCAATTATCCCAGGTATGGCTACGGTCCAAGAAACCATATATACACAATTCTTATCTGGATGGGCGATGATGTAAATGGAAAAGATCTTGCCGCGCATCATTATATACCGGGACAGGAAGGATATCGTCAGGCCAATTTTAACTATGCCTGGTACAACAATGTATATTTTGCTGCTTATGAGCTTAACCAGATACATGATACCGATGTACTGAACGGTCAGCTAAAACTAGCATGGGAGCTGGCAAAAAACCTGTATTTGCAGGGAAGGACATCAGCAGTCAGGAAAGGCAGGTTCGAAGACCGGGCGAGTCCGAAAAGCTATCTCAATTATGGTGATCCCCGGGAGGGTGACTATAAAACATGGAACTCCGATTGGCTCACTATGGATAATGATGTTCTGCTGACCTACCGGAATCAGGTTTCTTCCAATTTCGGTTTTGCCATGAATGCCGGGGCAGCCTCCTATTATCATAAATATGCACAATACTACAATGCTACGGATGGAATCATCGTACCCTGGGTCTACAGTCTGAACAATACCAGGGGAAATGTTAAGGCTTCAACCTATGAGATGGAGCGGGCGGTTCGAAGTATTTATGCAACCTTGGATCTGGATCTGATGGATGCTTTTTATTTAACTGTTGCTGCCAGGAATGACTGGTCATCTACCCTGCCAGCATCAAATAATTCATATTTCTATCCTTCAGCTTCCTTGAGTACCATGGTCTCGAACCTGATTGAATTACCTTCATACTTCGACTATCTTAAGTTATATGGTTCCTGGGCGGAAGTATCCAGTGATTTGTCACCCTACAGCATTTCATCCTATTACAACAATGCAGGCAGTTTTGCCGGAAACACCATGCTTACCTACCCAGGAGGGATCATTAATCCGGATATCAAACCAGAGAAATCTACCTCTTTTGAGCTGGGAACTTCCGTATCTTTTTTGCAGAACAGGTTAAGCATGGATGTTACCTACTTTAATATCCTTGATGAAAACCAGATTATCGATCTTCCGATCACTATTTCCTCCGGATTTAACAATAGAAAGGTGAATGGGAATGAGTATACCACCAACGGATTAGAAATTGTTTTGAATATGAATCCCGTTAAGCAGGCGAATTTTAGATGGGATGCTGCAGTGAACTGGGACAGAAGAGTAACTAAACTTACAGACATTTACGGTGAGGAAGATAAATATGGCAACTATTCGCTGAACGAACGTACCGACAACTATTATGCAACAGGCTGGATGAGAACACCAGATGGAGAATTAATTGTCTCTGAATCTACAGGTCTTCCCATCAGAGATCCCTATCCTCAGATGCATGGACATTTAGAGCCTGATTTCAGGTTTGGATTCCAAAACAGGCTGAAATACAGAAAAATTGGCATTGATATAGATTTCGACGGGGTTTATGGCGGGCTTATGCGCTCCTTAACAGTTGAAAAGATGTGGTGGGGAGGAAAACATCCGAACTCAACGGAGTACAGAGATGCTGAATATGCTGCCGGAGAGCCTGTTTATGTGCCCGATGCAGTGAATGTAGTAAGTGGTGAACTGGTCAGGGATGTGGATGGAAATATCATTTCGGATGACCGTGTCTTTCAGGAGAATACCACAAAAGTGAACTGGCAGACCTGGGCGCAGAATTATCCTTATCGTGCCACCGTTACACAGATGGAGGATGAGCAGTTTGCCAATGTCTTCGACAGAAGTTTCCTGAAGCTCAGAAGGTTGTCTGTTTCCTACGATGCTTCTGAATTGATATCCATTAGAGGGTTAAAGGGATTGGAACTGACTGCTTACGGCTATAATCTTTTTATTCTGAAGAAGGCCATTATTATTGATCCTGATTTTGGAAATGATAACAGCCTTCAGGATCCCTCTGCCAGGTACCTTGGTGGCAGTATTAGATTGACATTTTAAAAAATTTAACAGAAAAATTATTCCATACCATGAAAAAGTTATTATTCAATTTAATTTTCCTGGCGCTCATTTTCAGCTCTTGTGAAAAGCTTGAAGTTATCAATGAGAATCCTAACAATGTTTCTCAAACTCACCCACAATTGTTGCTTACAAAAATTGAGTGGGATGCATTTCAGGTGACCGGTGTAGACCCTATGTTTGCCAGCAGGATGGTTGTCCAAACGGATGGAGAAAATACCTCTCAGTATTATAACTGGGATCGCGGTAGTTTCGGGAATTACAATCGTCTTCGTGACATTACTAAAATGATTGAAGAGGCGCAAAGAATAGAGAATCCCTCCTATGAAGCGCTGGGAAAATTCTTCAGGGCTCATTATTTCTATCATCTTAGCCTTACATTTGGAGATATCCCTTATTATGATGCACTTAAAGGAGAAACCGACCAGATTTACGCACCGGTTTACGACACCCAAAAAGATGTCTTTTCCGGTATACTCGAGGAACTTGAGGATGCCTCTGCTTTAATCACGGATGATATCATTGAAGGAGATATTATCTATCAGGGAAATCCCGAGAAGTGGCGCAAACTGATAAACTCCTATAAATTGAAGGTTTTGCTCACCCTTTCAAAAAAGGATAATGATACGGATCTGGACGTGAAGGATCGCTTTGCCTCCGTTGTGGCTTCCGAAGCACTCCTTGGCTCCAATGAAGACAATGGTCAGTTAGAATTTATCGACCAGCTTGGAAGTCGTTATACAGAATACAACAACAGTGCGTACGGTTCAGCAAGGTATATGGACTCCACCTTTATCCAAAAACTAAAAGAGCGGAATGATCCGCGGTTGTTTATCTATTCTGACCAAACACGCCAGGCAAAAGAAGATGGACTTGCCATCAATGATTTTGACAGCTACGACGGAGGTAATCCGGTGGCTCCTTATGAAACGGTAAACGAAAAAGCAGCAGCAGGTCTTGTGTCAAAGCCGAATCTGCGTTATACCACAGATCCAACTACCGAGCCACATATGATCCTGGGCTATTCGGAATTACAGTTGATCCTTGCAGAGGCTGTAGTTCGGGGATGGATTACAGGAAGTGCAAAAACACATTACGAAAACGCCGTTAAAGCTTCATTTTCATTCTACAACCAGTATGCAAAAGATTTTGCTTCTTTTGTTGATGCAGATGCTGCAGAGGAATACCTTGCCAATGAATTGGTCGATTTTGATCAGGCCTCTACCGATGAGGAGAAGATAGAATATATTATTATGCAAAAGTATTTACAGTCATTTCTTCAGGGGGGATGGAGACCCTTTTTCGAAAAGCTCAGAACCGGCTATCCCGATTTTCCAGAACCCCAGGGTTCTCCTATTCCCTATAGATGGATGTATCCAACCAGTGAATACCAGTTGAATGCCGAAAATGTTTCTGCAGCGATACAACGACAATTTGGGGAAGGAAATGATGACATACGGGAAATGCCCTGGTGGCTGAAATGAGGGCAGCAGGGTTTAATGAATTATTATACCTTTTAATTTTCATAGATTAAAGTCAGACTGCCCCAGGAAGAGAAATTTGCTTTCTCCGGGGCAGTCTTTTCAAAAGATTATCCCATTTAGTTTCAACAACCATTAAAAATACCCAAAATGAGAACAACAATAATTCTTGTATTGACGGTCCTGATTATTTCAGGTGAACAATTCATTCATGCTCAGTCATCTGTTAACAATATTCAATTACCGGAGTTAAAAGTCGACAAACAAAGAAAAATTATAAATATTCCTGATCTGGAGGGTTATACAACGCTCAAATGTGATTTTCATATGCACACCATTTTTTCAGACGGCTCAGTATGGCCCACGGTGAGGGTTTATGAAGCATATTATGAAGGACTGGATGCGATTTCAATTACGGATCATATTGAGAACAACCCATCCAAACCCTTTGTTGAAGGTGACGATAACAGCTCCTATGAAATAGCCAAAGATGCAGCTGAGGATTACAACATCCTATTGGTTAGAGGAGGAGAGATTACCAGGGAAATGCCCCCGGGTCATCTTAATGCCATTTTTCTGGATGATGTGAACAAGCTTGATATTAAAGATCCTGTTGATGCTATCATGGAAGCTCACAATCAAGGAGCTTTTATTACATGGAACCATCCGGGATGGAAAGCACAACAGCCCGATACCTGTTTAATATTTGAGATTCATAAAGACCTGATTAAAAATGGGGTAATCCAGGGTATTGAGGTTTTTAACGAAAAAGAGTGGTATCCCATTTCCCTGGCCTGGGCAAATCAATACGATCTTGCCGTTACCGGGTATGCAGATATACACGGGGTAACTTCACACTATTATCCCCTCAACATTTATCACCGTCCCATGACACTGGTTTTTGCTAAAGAACGCAGCTATGAAGGCTTGAAAAATGCCATGTTTGAAAAGCGAACTATTGCCTGGTTCAGCAAATACCTGGCCGGTAAAGAGGATTTAATGAAGGAGTTGTTTAATAATTCCGTTGAAGTAGTAAATATAAAGGAAAAGGACAGTAAGGGTAGAAAAATGACTGAGATTGTAAATCATACCGATTTTATTATGGAATTTCATCCAATGGAAACCGGTTTACCCTCATTCACCCTGCAACCAAATTCCAGTTATTTGATCAGGCATGAGGGCTCAACCGACAAATTAGCATTCGCCATCAGCAATTGGTTTATCGATATGAATCAGCCCCTTGAGGTCGTCTTGCAGTGATATTCGTATGGCCTATCGGCTTTTTTGCATATTCCTGCGACTTCGGACACTACCTGAGGAAAATGGGGAGTTGTTTATACTGAAGAAGTGAAAAATGAACCTGGTTTGTTGATCAATGCACGTTTTTACCAAAGAATGGGTTATTTATATAAAACCCTGATCATTTTAATCTTCTCCTTACTCCCACCATTTTTCCTCATCTTCCTCTCTATCTTCAGGTTTACCAGCCAAATATTCCCTCCACCCATTATCAAGGTAATGGAAAGAGGGTTTGAATTTATCATCGCCCACGTCAAGTCCGAGGGAGTTAGGAATTCGGAAATCGCCCCAGTTGGCGGGTTTTAATTCATAGGGATAGTAGCCTTCCCATTCTCCGAAAAATTCATTATTAATATAGTCATCTTCATCACGATCCAAATCATCATAATAAATATTACCCTGATCATCGTGGTAAATTCCGGTAAGGAATTTACCGCGGAAAATACCGGAATGAAGGCAGACCTGATCTTCGAATAAAACAAAATTGCCCGAAATATAAGCCCTCTCAAATTCGCTGTGTTCATCCTCCTGTATGTATCCGGTTTCGCTGATCAGAAGTGAGCCCTGGAACTCACATATTACATTTTCAACACGGGTTTTTCCATAAAGAAAATATTCGTATGGATTATCAAAATTTTTTATGACCGAAAGAAAGCGAACTTCAAGTCGCTGAAATTCTTCACCAATATATCCAATGCGATTAGATTGGGAACGTTCACCTCTCCAGAGAAATCCCAGATCGGTATTTTCCAGCTGTGTAAGTAAAAAATCATAAGTACTATCCCTTTCCTCTTCCATAAGCAATGTATCTGCCGGCTGCCTGTCCTGAGAGATTATCGGATGGGTAAAAATGGTGCTCAGCAGAAAAAAAGTAACCTCGATCTTCATACTCTGTTTTTAAGCGTTAATATAATTTTTCTGATCTTCAAATATCATACAAATTTGATCGCCTAAATGACTTTTGCTGAGGTTTTCTTTTGCTTTCACTAACTTTTATGCTCCAATTTCGATTGTGTCATTATTGTCTAAAAGGATACCAAGAAACAACAAATAGCTTGCAAACATGAGCAGTGGCAACTATTTATGATGATGCCTCCAAAGGTTTCGGGCTGAAAAAAAATCATGTACATGAAAAAAATGTGAATAATAAATATCTTTAACTTTTACTTTCTTTTTATGTTATTTAACTATAGTTCCACCCGAATGGCTTTTTTAAACGGGTTATTCAAAATTGTCCCGGCACATTCTCCGCCGAGTCGGATACAGTAAAACAGGAGTATTCTTGAACCTAAATAATGAATGAAGGATAAACAGCGTACCAAATTTAGCTAATTTACTCAAAGAAATAAAATTATGAAGACCTTTACTACCGTTAAGGAAAAACTTGGCAAACCCTATCATGATCTGGAGTTTCTTTTGAACTGCCTGGTGGAAGTATTGAAGGAGAATGGTGAGGACTATATGATTAAGTATATTCTCTGGATAAATAAGGAAACAGAAAAGTTTTCAGAAGTACCTTCCCGGAAAATTCTTCATCTTTATGCACTGATATTTCAACTCCTGAATCTTGTGGAAGTAAACGGTGAGGTTCAGGGCCGCAGAAAAAAGGAGGATCAGCAAGGAATGGATTCTATAAATGGTTTATGGGGGGATAATTTTAAACGGTTAAAGGAAGCCGGAATTACACAGGAAGAAATAATCAGGAAAATGCCGGATGTTACAGTTCAACCTGTTCTGACAGCCCATCCTACCGAAGCAAAAAGACCTGTTGTATTAGCTGAATACAGGAATCTCTACCTGCTTCTCGTCCAACTGGAGAATAGCATGTACACCCGGAGAGAACGAGAAGATATCCGGAATGAAATAAAACAAAGTCTGCACAGATTATGGCTAATTGATGATATTTTTCTCGAGAAACCGGATGTTAAGTCTGAGTTAGCAAATGCCATTCATTATTTGGTCAATGTCTTCCCCATATCCCTTCCACTGCTGGACAAGAAATTTAAGCAAGCCTGGCAAGATGCTGGATTTCATCTAAACCATCTGGCGAATCCGGACCTTTATCCAAAGATAGTTTTCGGCAACTGGGTGGGCGGTGATCGTGACGGACATCCACTTGTAACCGCAGAGGTAACAAAATACAGTCTGGAACAACTTCGAATGCATGCACTTGCATTAATAAAATCAAAACTCAAAGACCTGGCTAAAAAGCTCAGTTTTTATATTGAATATCAGGATGCGCCCGAGGAACTGCAAAAAAAGATCCGTAAAATAAGCATGCGACTGGGGGATAAAAGCCTGGAAATTAAGACCAAATACGGGAAAGAATTGTTCAGGCAGTATGTTCATCTTTTAATTGCCAGTCTGCCTCTCCGGGAGCAAAAAGAAGAGGAAGAAGCGGGGGTCAAATTAAAAACCCGAAAAGGAAGCTACACCCATTCGCTACAGTTAATTGAAGATTTGAAATTTCTGGCAACAAACATTCGGGAGATCGGGTCGGCCAGCATTGCCGATAATGATATCCGGGATATTATACGAATGGTACAGAGCTTCGGATTTCACCTGGCCAGATTAGATGTCAGAAATAACAGCGGATTTTATGAAAAAGCCTTAAGTCAACTCATTTTTTCAACGGGAGCAAAAGATTATGATTATGAAAACTGGGATGAAGAGAAGCGCATTTCCTTCCTCAGAAAAGAACTTTCGACCAATCGTCCCTTTGCACGAAAGTCACAGGAAATGAGAGAAGAAGCACGTGAGGTGAGAGATACCTTTTCCGTCCTGGAAAAACATCTATCCAGGTATAGTCATTATTCACTGGGATCCTTAATTATCAGTATGACCAGATCGGTTTCGGATCTTTTAATGGTATATCTTTTAGGAAGAGAAGCAGGTCTTACAGAGCATGATAATCATGGCCTGGCTATTAAACTCCCTGTGGTTCCTCTCTTTGAAACCATCGACGACCTTAACAGAAGTTCAGATATTATGGATGAATACTTCTCTCAACCTGTGGTGAAAAAATCTCTGGAACTTCAGCAAAAAATCAATAATCTCAAAGAACCTACCCAGGAAATCATGATTGGATACAGTGACAGTAATAAGGATGGAGGAATCATAGCCAGTGCCTGGCATTTATATAAAGCTCAGAAAGAATTACTCCAAATTGGAAAGAAACATAATATCCGGATTAAGTTCTTCCATGGAAAAGGAGGTACGATAAGTCGGGGTTCAGGACCAACCCACTGGTTTCTGAGAAGCCTTCCGGATGGCTCCATTGGCGACCATATAAAAGTGACCGAACAGGGAGAATCCATTGAAAGGAAATATGCCAATCGTACTAATGCAGTCTATAACCTTGAACTCCTAATCAGCGGTGCGGTGAGCCTTACCATTCTTCAGACAATACAAAAACAGGATGATTCTGTCCGGTCGGAAATTCTTCAACTCATGTCGGAAGAAAGCCTGAAACATTACAAAGAGCTTACCCAGGATGAAGATTTTATCACTTTCTTCAGAGAAGCGACCCCGATTGATGCCATCGAATCGAGTAAAATAGGATCGAGACCCGCACGAAGAACGGGTAAAAAGACCATTTCTGATCTTAGAGCTATCCCCTGGGTGTTCAGCTGGAGTCAATCCCGGTTCAACCTCACCAGTTGGTATGGTGTGGGATCGACAATCAAAAAACTAAAAACCGATTATCCCGAGAAATTCAGCAAGCTAAAGGAACTTATGAAGTCCGATAACCTCATCCGCTATATATTCACCAATATCGATACCAGTTTGAATGCCACAGACGAAGACATTATGAAAAAGTATGCCTCCCTT
>CAZQOV010000051.1:0-18994 GCA_964595055.1 uncultured Bacteroidaceae bacterium
GGTATTCTCTCCTATTTCCACTCCATCGCCAATGTATACCTGGGGATAAATTTTGGTATTATTCCCGATTTTTGCCCCCTGCTCAATAACCGTGTATTCTCCTACATAAACATCGGTTCCCAGTACTGCAGATTCATGGATGCTGGCAAGTTCTCTTATACCTGTTTTCTGAGGTTTCGATTGCTGGTACAAATCCAGCAGAGAAGCAAAAGCCTCATAAGCATTCTCAACCCTGATAAGGGTCGCAGATACCGGTTTCTGGGGTTTGAAATCTTTATTGACAAGAATTATTGAGGCATCGGATTCATACACGTATTTTTCATATTTTGGATTGGCAAGAAAGGCGAGAGCCCCTTCTTTGCCTTCTTCTATTTTTGTTACGGTATAAACTTCTGAATCGGGATTCCCCTCGATGCTTCCTTTTACAAATTCAGCAATCATTGCGGCTTTAAATTTCATTTCTTATGCTATTCATTATGTGTTTTTAAACAAAATAATCCAATTCTTTGGGATAGGTCAGGTAATATTTTTTAACAGGAACGGAGAGTACACCTAAATCGAAAAGATCTGAAGCTTCTGTGATTTCCTGTGTTTGTCCGTTTTTGTCAAGAATTTTAATTTTTTCATCGAATGAGCTATAAAAATTATTGGTCAACTCTCCAGTATGGATAAAAAAATGATGGTGTTCTTCCCTGATATTAAGTTGATCTTTCAGTCTTTGCCGAAGCTCATGCAGCCTTAAAGCTTCAAAGGGTATTTTTCGTATCTCGGTTCTTGGCAATTGCCGATTCACAAAAGACCGGCACAAATAAGACAAGACAGGATCTTTTGAGGTCACCCATTGTTTAGCCGCACAAATTACGTCTGCATCGTCCAGGTCTGAAAAGCGTTCAAGGATTACCTTCCTGGATTCATGGCTGAAATCTTCTTGGTGTAATTTATGTTTCAGAAAAAAATCCAGCGAAGGAGGGGCAAACAGATCTCCCCCTTGCATCCTGAGCTCTTTCGCTCTTTTTAACATCATGATCAGCAGGTTTTCTGCCGATACCACTGTCTTATGAAGGTATACCTGCCAGTACATTAACCTTCGGGCTATTAGGAATTTTTCGATGGAATATATTCCTTTGATATCCACTACGAGTTCATCAGTACTTCCATTCAGCATTTTGATTATACGATCCGAGCCAATATCTCCTTCCGTTACTCCCGAAAAAAAGCTATCTCTCTTCAGATAATCCAGCCTGTCCATGTCCAGTTGTCCTGAAACCAACTGATGAAGAAATTTTTTGGGATACTCATTGATATAAATTTTTATGGTCAGATCAAGTTTACCTTCCAGTTCTTCATTCAGTCTTTTCATAAAAAGCAGGGAGAGTGCCTCATGATTAATACCCTCAATGATGCTGTTTTCAAGGGAATGGGAAAATGGACCATGGCCAATATCATGCAGCAATATGGTATTGATAACTGCCTCAGCTTCTTCATCGGTGATGAGGTGTCCTTTGGATTTAATGATCTCGATGGCCTGGGTCATTAAATGCCCGGCTCCCAGCGCATGTTGAAATCTTGTGTGATTGGCCCCCGGGTATACGAAGTTTGTCATCCCCAACTGCCTGATCCGTCTTAGTCTTTGCATAAAAGGATGCTCTATCAACCTGAAATTGCTTTGAAAAGGGAAACTGATGAACCCATATACGGGATCATTTATAATTTTACGCTTATTTGCAGAAATTTTTGACAACAATTTACAACTTAAAATTATCTTTTTTACCGCACCCGGGAAGTCTATTTACCCTGAAATAGCTTTCCGGTTAAAGGCTATTACTTCGACCTTTTTACTTAGCCATTCCCTCCATAGCAGCGTATCGGCTTAGCGTATACGGTGGCACAGGAAGATCATGAAGCATTGGGAGGATAATCCATTTGGTCATTTTTCAGTATGGACTTACCACTCAAATGATTTGCCAAAAATAGCTTGATTAAAGGGAACTGCCAAACCTGAGAGGAAAATATTCATCAGGAGCTTAGCCCCTGTAAACCTGCTTGCCATCGGCCTGGACTGCCTGTGCTTTGGTTACCGGCGACAGGAATCTTTGGTTTGCAGAAACAGCTTGAGGTTTTGGCTTCCTAAAGGTTATATTGTTACGGATGAAATGAGGCTGTATGGGTGTGCCTCTGTGTCCTTACATGCCTTATGGCTTAAATTCTTTCATTGAATAATTACTTCAAAATCAATTCTAAAGATGTGATATTAATTGTTATTATATTTTGGGAATTCAATGTTTATTTGTACTTTTGCGCGCGAAAGCTGTGTTGAGAATGATTAAGGGGACAAAAGTCCCCTATTTTATTGGGAAAAAGGTATGGATGAAAAGGCTGTCAGATATTTTGTTGAAGAGATGATCCGGAACCGGGATATATTCCTGGTTGATGTTGAGCTGAAACCCGGGAATGTGATACATATTACGTTGGACAAACCCGATGGGATCGGCATAGATGAATGTGTTGCGCTAAGCCGGCAATTTAATTCAGCTTTTGACAGGGACGTGGAGGATTATGATTTGCAAGTTTCTTCACCCGGGCTGGATAGTGCTTTCAAAGTAGATGAGCAATTTGAGAAGTACCGGAATAAGGATGTAAGGGTCCTGATGAAAAGTGGAGAAAAGTTTAAAGCCATACTTTTGGATTTTACTGAAGATGATATACGTTTTTTAATCCGGAAGAAAGTAAAAGCCGAAGGCAAAAAAAAGAGCCTGCTTATTACGCAAGAGAAGAGCTTTCGCCGTAAAGATATTAAAGCTGTAATGGCTGTTATTTCATTTAAATAGTGATTTGAAGGAAAAAAATGGAAAATCTAAATTTGACAGAAACTTTTTCGGAGTTTAAGGAACTCAAGAATATTGACAGAGTTACCATGATGAGTGTACTGGAAGACGTTTTCCGGTCAATGCTTATCAAAAGATATGGTTCTGATGAAAATTTTGATATTATCATAAATATTGATAAAGGAGATTTTGAGATTTGGAGAAACAGAGAAGTTGTTGAAGATGAGGATCTGGAAGATGAAAATTTACAAATTTCTCTCTCGAAAGCCAAAGAAATAGATGAAGATTATGAAGTCGGAGAAGAGGTAACTGATGAGGTCAGGCTGATCGACTTTGGGAGGCGAGCCATTCTGGCCTTACGACAGAATCTTACGGCCCGAATTTTAGAGCTTGAAAAAAATAACTTATACTCCAAATACAAAGACAGGATTGGGGATATTGTTACCGGCGAGGTTTACCAGGTATGGAAAAGAGAAATCCTTGTCCTTGATGATGAGGGAAATGAACTGATTCTTCCCAAAGCAGAGCAGATTCCTTCGGATTATTTCCGGAAAGGAGATACCATCAGGGCGGTTGTAGTTAAGGTGGAAATGAGAAACAATAACCCCTTAATCATTTTGTCCAGGACATCACCGATATTCCTTGAACGGCTGTTTGAGCTTGAGGTGCCTGAAATATTCGACGGACTGATCATTATTAAGAAAATTGTCAGGGTGCCCGGAGAAAGGGCCAAAGTGGCTGTTGAATCTTATGATGAAAGGATTGATCCTGTAGGCGCCTGTGTAGGCATGAAAGGCTCTCGCATACATGGAATTGTTAGGGAGTTGAAGAATGAAAATATTGATGTGATTAATTTCACGAACAATATTCAGTTATTCATAACCCGGTCATTAAGTCCGGCAAAGATTACCAACATTAAAATCCTGGAGGACGAGAAGCGAGCAGAAGTGTTTCTTGAGCCAAAAGAGGTTTCCCTTGCAATTGGTAAGGGGGGGCTGAACATTAAGCTTGCCAGTCAGTTAACGGGTTATGAAATTGATGTATTTCGTGTGGCTGATGAAGAGGATGAAGAGGATGTTAATCTTGATGAGTTTGGAGATGAAATTGAGGGCTGGGTCATAGACGAACTGAAATCGATTGGTTGTGATACAGCAAAGGCAGTTCTTGAACTTTCCAGGGACGATCTCGTAAAACGAACTGATCTGGAAGAGGAAACCATTAACGATGTTATTAATATTTTAAAGGCAGAATTTGAATAATTGACCATGACTTTTTTAATTTTGTGGATTCTGCAATAAGGGATAAAAGAGAGTATGACAGAAAAAAAAGCTATAAGACTCAGTAAAGTTGCGAGGGAGTTAAATGTGGGGATTTCTACCATAGTGGATTTCCTGAATAAAAAGGGACATTCCCTGGAGGCCAATCCCAACACAAAACTCAATCCGGAGCTTTATGACTTGCTTGTTCAAGAGTATAGCTCAGATCTGGATGTGAAGAAGAAATCTGAGAAATTCAGCATAAAGAACCTCAGAGATAAAAAGGATAGTGTTACTATTGAAGATGTAGAAGAAACACCGGAAGCTGAAGAGACTGAAGAACTTCTGGTGAAAGATACTTCTGTATCCAAATCCAAAATAGATAAGATAAAGGTGGAAGAGGAGAAAAAGGAAGAGGAGGAAAAACCCACCAGGAAGGGTGTCGATGTAAAGGTGGTAGGCAGGGTCGATCTGGATGCTGTAAAGGGAAAGAAAAAAGAAAAGGATGCTGAGAAAAAAGAAGCAGTGGAGAAGGAAAAGGAAGAAGAGAAAGTTGAAAAGGAAGAAGAGAAAGTTGAAAAAGAAGAAGAGAAAGCCGGGAAGGAAAAAGCAACAGAGAAACCTGTTGAGGAAAAAGTTGAGGCGGAAAAAAAGAAATCTATTGATCTGAAAGTACTTGGGAAAATAGATCTGGAAGAAAGGCGGAAGAAGAAAGAAATAGAGCCGGAAGTAGCTGAAGAAAAAGAAGTTTCTGCAGAAAAGGAAGTGGAAGAGAAAGAAAAGAAGAAGGAGGAAGAACCTGAGGCATCTAAAAAACAGGAAGCTGCTGAGGCTGAGGAAGAAGAACCAAAAAAAGAAGAACCCAAAGAAGAACCCAAAGAAGAGCCCAAAGAAGAACCCAAAGAAGAAAAGAAAGAGTCGGAAGAGCGGGATGAAATCCCAACGGTTTACGAAAAACTCTCCGGCCCTACTGTTATTGGTAAAATTGATCTCCCTGAGAAGAAGGAGAGTAAAAAGAAACCTGTTGCATCTTCACGGGAGACGGAAAAACCCGGAGACCGGAAGAAAAAAAGAAAACGGATCAGGAAGGACACTGAAAAGGTTGATCTGAAGAATGGTAAGCAGGAAGTTAAAAAGGATAGTGGCGGAAAAAGGAAGAAAAAGAAATTGCATCGACCTGAGGTGGATGAGGAAGAAGTACAAAAACAAATCAAAGATACACTCGCAAAATTAACATCCAAGGGAAAATCGCGAGGATCAAAATACAGAAGGGAAAAGCGTGACAGCATTCAGCAAAAGATGCAGGCTGAGTTAGATAAGCAGGAAGAAGATAAGAATAAACTCAAGGTTACCGAGTTTGTCTCTGTGAGTGAACTGGCCAATATGATGAATGTCCCTGTTAATGAAGTTATCCAAACCTGTATGAATCTGGGTTTATTCGTTTCTATTAATCAACGCCTTGATGCCGAAACACTTTCATTGGTAGCCGATGAATTCAACTACGAAGTTGAGTTTGTAAGTGCGGATCTTACTGATTCCATTGATGTGGAGGAAGAATCTTCCGAAAATCTTCAACCCCGGTTCCCTATTGTAACGGTTATGGGGCATGTGGACCATGGTAAGACAAAACTCCTTGATCATATTCGAAGTGAAAATGTTATTGCCGGTGAGGCAGGTGGAATTACCCAGCACATTGGGGCCTACAGTGTAGAGCTGGAAGATGGCAGAATGATAACTTTTCTAGACACTCCTGGTCATGAGGCATTTACCGCCATGAGGGCCAGAGGTGCTCAGATTACCGACATTGCCATCATTGTTGTTGCTGCCGACGATGGTGTTAAACCCCAAACCGTTGAGGCCATCAATCACGCCTCCGCAGCAGGTGTACCTATCGTTTTTGCCATCAACAAAATTGATAAACCCACGGCCAATCCAGACAAAATAAAAGAAGAACTGGCAAATATGAATTATCTTGTAGAGGATTGGGGGGGTAAATATCAGAGTCAGGATATATCTGCCAAAAGCGGGATCGCGATTGACGAGTTGCTGGAAAAGGTTCTTCTTGAAGCTGAACTGCTGGAACTTACAGCTGATCCCAACAAACGGGCCTCAGGTACCGTTATCGAATCTTCCCTGGATCGTGGACGTGGCTATGTTGCCACCATCCTGGTTCAGGCCGGAACCCTTCGTGTTGGAAATATTATCCTTGCCGGTAGTTATTTTGGTCATGTAAAAGCCATGTTTAATGAGCGCGGGATTACGGTTGAAGAAGCCGGGCCGTCAACTCCGGTTCAGATCCTGGGGCTGAATGGCGCTCCCCAGGCTGGTGACAGGTTCAATGTTATGGAAAATGACCGGGAAGCTAAAGATTACGCTAACCGCAGAGAGCAATTGCAGCGAGAGCAGGAATTGCGTACACAGAAACATATTACGCTTGATGAAATCGGAAGAAGGATTGCGATCGGGAATTTTAAAGAACTTAACCTGATCGTTAAAGGCGATGTGGATGGCTCTGTGGAAGCGCTGAGCGACAGTTTGTTGAAGTTGTCGACTGAGGAGATACAGGTAAACATCAAACATAAGGCCGTAGGGCAGATTACCGAATCTGATATTCTGTTGGCCGCTGCTTCCAATGCCATTGTGATTGGATTTCAGGTCAGACCATCGCTCCCTGCACGAAGGATTGCCGAACGTGAACAGATAGATATCCGCTTGTACTCTATTATCTATGATGCTATTGAAGAGATTAAATCTGCAATGGAAGGTATGCTTTCCCCTGAGATCAAAGAAGAGATAGTTGCAACCCTGGAGGTTTTGGATACCTTTAAGATCACCAAAACGGGTACGGTAGCCGGTTGTATGGTTAAAGAAGGTAAGATCCGGAGGGATTCAAAAGTACGGGTAATACGTGACGGTATTGTGGTATACTCCGGGAATCTGGGCTCTCTGAAACGATTCAAGGATGATGCAAAAGAAGTGGTTTCAGGACTTGAATGCGGATTGAATATTGAAAACTTCAATGATATAAAAGTTGGCGATGTGATTGAAGGATACCAGGAAGTTGAGGTGAAGAAGACGCTATAGGTATTTGTGGCACTCCCTTAGCAATTATTTGCATATTGAGGTTTCAAACGCTAATTGGAAAAACTCAGAGTAAAAGCTAAGCGGTAAACAGTAAGCAGTTCCCCAGCGGCGGAGCCTCATATCCAGGTATCTAACTATTATTGGCCGTGTTCCTGGTAAACGGTAAACGGTAAAAAGGTTTTGATAATCACAGTCGAAGGGCCGATCACCCCTCTCCTCTATTCAATTATCCCCTTATAATCTTCAGCCGACATCAATTCATTCACATCCTTAGGATTATCTACTTTGATCTTGATCAGCCAACCTTCACCGTAAGGATCTTTATTGACAATTTCGGGTGTATCTTCCAGTTTGGGATTAATTTCGATCACCTCACCGGCAACGGGCATAAAGAGGTCTGAAACGGTTTTAACAGCCTCCACTGTTCCGAAGGTTTCATCAGCTCCGAGGTTTTCTCCTTCGGTTTCAATTTCAATGAAGACTATATCGCCAAGCTCACTGGTGGCATGCTCGGTAATTCCCACAAGTGCTTCATTGCCATCAAGTTTGATCCATTCGTGTTCTTTTGTGTACTTAAGGTTATCCGGAAAATTCATTTTGTGTGCTTTAAAGTTAATATAATAACCAAAGGTAATATTTTATATGATTTATGGGAATGCTTTTTATCATGAATTGTATCATGTGGATGGTTAGTACACTTTTTAGCCCGTCTCCTCCATCGCTTACGTCATTCAAGTCGCTATAGTCGCTCAAGCCTCTCGTGTCGCTCGCGCCTTCCCCTGGGGCTATGCTCCATTAATTTGTCAGCGTAAACCTTACACTAAATCCAACATTGGTATTTGAAGTAGGATAGGAGAGTGAAACGAAGGGCCGGTTTATTCTTTGATCGAAGAAAAAACGGAGATTAAAGCGGTCGCTCAATACATAATCCATAGTTGTCTTTATGGTGACAATCCTTTGCCCGGCTGTGATCTGATCGGTATCTTCCGTGAGTTTACGGATCACGGTTCTGTTATCACGAATGGAAAGGTCTGCACGGACATTCAGGTCACTGCGATATTCCTGGCCATTGATCACGAGAGGAACCTGATTAAAGCGATAGCCGGCACCTACAACGATCTCTTTGGAATTGATTTCATTAATCTGGCTGTTTGATGTACTCAATGCCAGTGTTCGTGATCTTTTGAGTTCCACCCTGGAGGTAAGGCTGTTTTTCCAGTCCATATTCAGATCGAAAAGAGGGCTGAATTGTTCATTTATGGATACTGAACTTGCATCCAGCAAGGGTTGAAAATTACCGGTAGTCGGATCGAAAACGAACTGCATTTCAGCAGGATTCGAAATGAAGGACCCGATATTGTAGGAAGAACGGTAGGCATGATTGATTGTCAGGCTGTTAAGATATCGTTTTACAAATTCTATTCTGGATAATCCATCAAAAGTGATCCGCCAGTTGGGCATCATGTCCAGAATGGATGGAAAGAAATCGGTTGAGACATTTTGAGGTTCTTTTCCTCCATAGGCTGCCATGAAGGCACTGATAAGGACCTGTTGGGAGTTGGGACCGAAACCTTCATAATAACCGGAGGACAATTGTTCGAGATTGGTTTCTGGATTTTCTTCCATATATTCCCGAGCCAATCTTTCGGATAACTCCCTGCGGTATTCGTTTTTGAATTTATCAAAGGTAATCGAGGAAAAATCCAGGTCTTTGGAATAAATACGTTCAAAAGCGGTGGGCCATGAGAGGTAAGACATGGTAAAGTTACCTCTGATGGTTCTTCCGCGGAATTCGGGTGGAGGAAGGTTTCCGTCTTCATCGGCAATAAAGAATTCGGTAATGTTTTGTGATTTTACGCGGTTTGCCGTAAGGTCAACTCTCAGTCCTTTAAAAGGTTCAAAAGTTGCTCGCAGGTTCAGCTTTTCAGAACTATTATTGCTGTAGGGTGTATTCAGGAGTGAATCCCGGGTTAGCCATCCATTGTTGAAGGCCGTAACCGGGAAGTTTTCATCCTGGAATCCCAGAATATATTCCCAGCCGGGAGCAAAATTGCCATTAAATATTTCCGAGCCAAGATAGCTGGTTTCCGGCAGATATCCGGGCAGAAGAGAGCCTTCTGCTGAGCTGTAAGTAAGGTTTATATTTTTAAATCCTGTGAGTATCCGCAGGGTATTTTCCATAATAAATACGAGGGGATTTTGACCCAGTTCTCTTGTACCGGTGATAACTACCCTGGCTCCTCTTACATCCCGTTCAGGAGTGATCCGGACGCGATTTTCATGAATTACTTCAACTTCAGTTTCGACTGCCTGACCATCACTATCATAAATTTCAACCTTAACATCTTTTGTTTTGAGTTTATGTGTGTAAGACCTTGGGTATTCTACCCGTAATACCTGATTGGTTCTTTCATAGGTAATCTCCCGGGTTCTTTTTTCCTCTTCCTGTCTGTTCCTGGCGGGTTGATTAAGTGTTTTCAGGTAGGGGATTTTATTGTATAAGTTGGTCATATTGATCTGCCCATTCAATTGAACGGTATTCGAATTCCTGATGGTATTTCCAAGATTTATATCCGGATCTTCCAGGATGGGCCTGGCATCCCAGCCAAAAGTTGCATTATAACGGGAGGAAAGGTTTATCCAGTTCAGCAGCGGAATTTTATTTAAAGGCAGATTATAGGTAGCATTTATTTGATGAGTATAATTGATGGTACGACCGAAATTATAGATTTCCTGAAGAATACTGTCCCGTTTTGCCTGGTAATCGTCTTCATATTTATTCATTCTTCCCTGAGGCTCGTCAATTCTGGCTACATTGGTGGCAGAGAAATCCAGTTTTAGAGAACGAGTAAGGTCAAATTTAATATCATAATAGCGATTCCACAGAAAATCCTTTTTGAAGGTAGGTTCAATTTCAAATAAAGGATTGTTGAGGTTTCTGAGTTTTTTTTCCATATACGCACGGTTGATATCTGTACGGAATGACAGACGTGAAGGCATATAATAAAAGTTAAAATCTCTAATTAAACGGAGATAGGATGACCGGAGCAGCTTGGATTTTGCAAAAGGAGTAACATTTTGCGGCCGGGTATTGAAATTATAACTCAATGCTCCTCTTATATTTCGCTGGGTATAGTATTCTGTCCCGACATTCCTGCTGAATAATTCATTATAAGAATAGGAGGCTGACCAGTTAGCCAGATCATAAATACGTGGTTTACCTTCTTGTTTTATAACCCTGACATTGGTAAAGGTTAAATTCTTTCTTCGGCTATAATCCTGGGAGATATTTTTAATGGAGTCTCTTTCTGTTTCCGTTTCTGCATTTTTTAATGCTGCTTTTAACGGTATATCCGGATCTACTGGATTATATTCGGGATTAATGATTGATTCTGAATACCCTGCGTACATAGGAATTGATACCCCCAGTTTCTTCGGAAAGAATTTGCCAAGCTCCACATTTCCTGAGACATCATATTCCAGTACCTGTTCCTGTTGTCGTTCCTGGACTTTTTTCTCTATGCTTCCAAATCCGGGGGTACTGGTATTTCCGGCAAAGTTAAGGGTGGCAAAATCGGCTAACCTCGTGGTTACCCTGCCGTTGGCGGCCCATCCTCCCCGTTCATTGAATTCCGAAAGCTTCAATTCATTCAGCCATATTTCTCCGGATTTTGGTAGCCCGTCATCTTCATATGCATTGCTTCCTGACTTTGGATTTCTTACTCCAATCATGATCGTTCTGATGTTCGCCAAATTGGGATTCCCTGCTATACTCACTTTATTTCCTTTTTCATCAAAGAATGGGAAGACGGTGGTAATTTCTACTTGCGAGCCCGGAGTCCGCATGGCATTATTTCTGGCCTGTTTAGCCCGCTGGAAAACCTC
The DNA here is from genome assembly GCA_964595055.1 of uncultured Bacteroidaceae bacterium. GTDB lineage: Bacteria > Bacteroidota > Bacteroidia > Bacteroidales > CAYRTD01. The sequence continues at coordinate 11,051 of CAZQOV010000051.1, forward strand.
TAGATCGATTTCAAAACGGTTTTCTTTCGGCCATACAATCAAACGGTCGGCCTCTTCATCATTATCATAATTTCCCGGGGGAGTGAGCTTAAGGGGAACTTCATACTCGTAGAAATTGTTTTTATAGTCTGAGCCAAGGCGAATAAAAGCAACAAGTTCATAATCTTCCAGCATCTTTCCTTCAATAGCTTCAGCATGCGCCTCCATTTCTAATTTATTATACTGACGGATGTCAAGGCTAAGATTTTTATATGCGGCCCTTGCATCTCCATCCTCCAGTTCATTGACCTTTAGTACAATGGATTGTTCATTGAGTTGTCTGATTTGAGGTTGTGTTGGATCAATTACCCTTGTGATACCCGGAGGGAGGACGTAATTTACCGGTTCTTTCCCGGCATTTTCTTCAATATTAACGGCTGATATATCAACACTTCCTTCGGGTGGTTCGTTGCCTGTCCAGTCTTCACCACCCGATATAAAAGGAAGGTTGTACTTTCTCCATTCACCACGCACCAGTTGAAGTTTCGCAAAACGCAAAAAGGTTGAGTCCTCGAATTCGGTCAGAAACATTCTTAAAAATCGAATGGATTTGAAATCCTGAATATCACCTACGGTCCTGTCATAATCAGCGATTGGAATTCTAAACTGGTACCAGGTGACACTAGATTCATCTCCATTATCAAATTTATGCTCATCTATTTGTTTGTCGACGATAAAATTCTGCCCCACTTCAAGGTCTTCTGGCCGAAGGCTTACCCGGTATGAGAAATAATTTTCACTTTCGCTAAGGGTATTGTCACGATTTATATCTTCCACATTGGGTAAGGTCGAACCGGTTGTCGGATAACTTTCGTCCGATTGTTCGGAAGTAGGGGAGTTTCCATCAAGCCCATTATATTTTTTATAGCGTTCGAGAATCCCCAATTCCTGTGCATCATAATCTGAGCCTCTGTAATAATGGAAATTGTCATTTGAAGGATCTTGTTCTAGTTCAGCAAAAGCTTCCGGTGTAAGTGTTTCGCGCATTTCTTCGAGGAAATTGTCAAAAAAACTGGCTTCATCTTCATCGCTGAGCCCGTCAAGCCCAATATCCTGGTATTCGCGTGCCTCTATTTCATTATTAAATGCGTTTACGAGTGATTGCACAAGGGGGACTCTTCCCCATACCGTGGTATCTACCTGTTCGACCAGCTCTGTAGCCGGCAGGCCATTTTCGAAGGATTTTCTCGAATCTTTCAATACATCTTCAGAAATATTCCCCAGATTAAAATACAGTTCACCTCCCGGATTATCTTTATCTTCCACAAAAGGATCCATCAACCAGAATTCAATGAATTCAATGTTTGCTGCTTCAAAATCATTCGACTGGATCTCCCGCATGATACCTCCCCAGCGGCGATCGGGATTGAGGAGGGATCCATCTGGAGATACATTGGTATCATAATTATAGGGGCCTCTTTCAGTGGGGTAATAGGCCACATTGAGTACCGAAATATTTGTGGGAATGTTGTTGGGTGTTTCTTTTTTGGGGAAAATATCCTTTTCGAAAACTTCACGTACGTAGTGACTAGCCTGAAGTTCAGGATTGTTTTTGATGTGGGGAGGGGTAAGGGAGTTGTTTCTCAAAAACAATGGATCAATGATATACCAGGCAATCCTTGCCCGGTTGTAACCATACCTGAGATCATTGTTCAGTTCAGCTTCAGGAAAATAACCTACGGGTGTGCTTGCCAGTGACCATGCAGCAAAAGATTTCATGTCAATGGTTGTTTCACTTCCTTCAAAATCGTCAATATAGGAATTTCCATCCTTTTCAATTGCCCGGGAATGTCCGGGGATAAGATGGGCAAATTCCCCAACAAGTGTAATGCTGGAGGGTTCTTTGGTATCGATAAGGGGAATCTTATCAACCAGTGAAGTCAAAAACTGGGATTGTGTTCTGTAAGATGTGTTCAGGCCCCAGATGGTATTGGATATGGGTTCATCCCCAAGATTTACTTTTTGGGTAAGGGGCCTTTCCGTGAGATTCATTATGGTTGCTCCAATGTTGAAATCATCCGATATTTTATAATCGAAGTGAGAACCTACCAGTGTCTTGGTTTGAATGTTGAATAGAGAGCTGGATTCCAGTGAAATCTTGATCGGGGTGCCCGACTCAAGAATTCCCTGGTTGATGATGGTTACTCTTCCCAGGGTATAATCTACAGTAAAGTCAACCCCTTCCGACAGCTGTCTTCCTCCGGCAGTAACCACCACCGATCCCTGAGGCACGTTCATGGCATCGAGCATGATTTCCGAGCTAGAGGAAGACTGATAGAATCCAGCCAGTTTAAATTTATTTTTTTCTGCTATTTGCTGAGCTTTGGTTTTTGTTGAATCATATAGTTCATGGAACACATATTGATCAATCACGGTTTCCACGTTTTCGGAAATGCTATCCCTTATGATTTTTTCCAGGTATTCTCCGAAGGGTTCCAGCACAGGAAAGAATATCCTTCCGTTATCGGGTGAAATGGTAATACCCGGCATGTAATCGAAAAGTCCATCCGGGTAGGGATCATTATTTGAGTTAAGATTATCCAGGTTAAGTAATCTGAGAAGAATATTATTGTTTAATTCACCTTCCGGAATGTAATTAATGGCATTACCGGTCCTGTCGTCCTCGTATAGAATATCCAGGGTAAAATCCTGTTCATTTACCTGATAGGCTCCAATAGCATAGACGTTTTTCATCATCAGATCCCAGGTAGGGGTTGCGGGGGTGAAATTGGTACCTTTGATAAGTTTCAGGTAAAGGGCATTCGGGGCACTAACTTCTGCCGAGGTCGATAACTCACCCACAGTGTAGGTACGGCCATTGTAAGTATATTCATAGGCTACGGCAAGAACCTCATCATCATTGAGTGCAGAGTTCAGGGAAATGTAGCCCAGTTTTTCGTTCAGGTCATATTCACGTGGATTAAGCCTTCGAGCGTTCTCAATTTTTTCATAATCTTTTCCGAGGGAAAAATCAGCCAATACTGAGGTAACATTATTAATGTTTCTTGCCCCTGAATAAGATCCGGTGGTCATTTGTTCATAAAGATTATTTAATTTATTTCTTGGCCAGTTGCCTTGCTCGGACGGGTTTCGCTGAAATGCAGGATTGAAAGGGGAGGGTTCCCCAAGATCGGTAAATCCGACAATATTCCTTGATTCTTCAAAATTATTTGTCTTATTTGTTATCCACACTTCAATCCGGGTAATATTGACACCTGAGTTAATGATTGGAAGGTTTTCAAGGGATCTGTTATAATTATCTCTGAAATATTCAGAAAGGAAGAAGTGTTTGTTCGCATCATATTCATCAGAGGTTACCTCGAAATCCTGAACCTGTGCACCTCCCTGGACTTCAATAACCGATGTTTCTCCTCTTTGCTGACTGAAAACGCTGGTCATGGTAAGTTTTCCAAACTGCATCTCGGTTTTAAGCCCGAAGAGACTCTGGCTGCCTGTTATAAGGGAGCCTGTTAAGGGAAGGGAAACATTTCCAGCTTCTATTTTTTTTATGATTTCATCCTCTTTCCCTGTATATTCAAGTTTGGTTTTATTTTCAAAATCGAAAGTAGCCTCAGTGTTGTAATTTACATCCAGATGCATCTTGTCTCCGATGGAGCCCGATACATTCATCAGGATTTTTTCTTCAAAAGTGAAGGAGGGTGTACGTCTTAATTTTTCCGTCAGGGTTGGATTATCGATCTTTGACATGTTAAATCCAAAGATCAATTCTGCACTTCCCGACGGGGTTATATTGATGGTGTTGGAGCCAAAAACCCTGTCAAATCCTTCTCCGCCAATGTTTATTTTAGGAACGAAACCTGCCTCACTTTCAATGTTTTCACCGCTAGATTTCATGTTCCAGTATTCATTTTTTGATCGGCGCATTTCGTATTCAAAATATTCATCCTGGCTCATGGTATTTGGAAGCCGGTAGTAAGTCCGACCAATTTTTTCGGAAAACTGATAAGTGTCTGTTACCGGATCATATTCAATCACCGTCTCCACATTTGAGGGTTTTTTCCCAAATAGGGGAGAGTCTTCTATTTTATTGCTATTTAGAGGAAAATATGAGCCTCTGGAAAATGGAAATTTCAGGTTTGAAGTATCAGGAGGAGGAATGCTAAGTTTGAATTCGGGTAGTGGTTTATAAAGATAATTCCCATTATCGCTTGCCTTAAGCACAGGCATTAGCATTAAGAGGAACACAGTAAAAACCAGGGCAATGATATTTACACAACTAATTCTCAAAAAATAATGATTACAAAAGTTTTAGCGCTTGTTTAACAACTTCTTCGACAGCCAGGCCTGGTTCTTTACTCAATAGTTTATTTACTACCTTTTCTGCCGGTGTTTTTCCAAATCCAAGTGCTGTTAAAGCAGATAACGATTCTTCTCGGATAGTATTGCGTTCAGAGAGGAATAATTCATCAATATTTGCTCCTTTTGAGATCTTATCTTTTAGGTCCACAATGATTCGCTGTGCGGTTTTGGTACCTATCCCCTTGATTCCCTGAAGAGCCGATACATTCCCTTCCATTATGGACTGGGTAACCTCATCGGGGTTGAGGGATGAAAGAATCATTCTGGCCGTATTTGCCCCAATTCCACTAACCGAAATTAGATACCTGAAGATCTCTCTTTCCTGTTTGGAATGAAAGCCAAATAGGATATTGGCATCTTCACGGATTACCTGATGGATGTATAACCGGGCTTCACCCTCGGCCGGGCTTCCTGAAAAGGTGAATAAAGAAATGTTTATATAATAACCGGTGCCTCCATTCTGGAGAACAAGATATGCCGGGGTTTTTTCGATGATCCTTCCCTCGATAAATTCAAACATAAGAAAAAAGTTTTGGCTAAAATAGTGAATTTTAGTTATAAGGCAACAAGAGGATAAGCTGAGGTTTTCCACAAAAAAATCAGATATAGAATATCATACAACACGAGTGGAGGTCAAATTTTAATTCGCTGCCCGCAGCACCTGTCTTCCTGGAAGAATCGTTGAAGGATCGAAAAAAGTTATGATTTGTCAGGACGGGTCAAACTGTTTACCGTTTATCTGGAAAAACCACAAATCTTCGATTTGTGTATTTTTTGAAGGATCCACGAATTGCTGAAGGCATTTCGAGATCGTTCTGCCTTTGTTTGTAAAAAAAAGGGAGACCATTACGAAGGTCTCCCCTTAAGAGGTAAAGAAAAATCCTGTAGTCTTTTATTTAAGTTCCTTATGGCAGAACCACCAATCGTAACATTCGTATTCTTTTTTTCTTTTTTCAGCGGTTTCCACATCCGTAGCAGGCGGGATAATTACCCTGTCGCCGATCAATTCATTTTCCGGCCATCCCGCGGGCATAGCCACTTTGTTTTTGTCGCTGATTTGAATGGCTTTAAGCGCACGAACAATTTCATCCATGTTTCTGCCTATCTCCTGGGGATAATAAAGAATCAGACGAATAATTCCCTGAGGGTCGATCAGAAATACCGCCCTTACTGTATTTGCACCTTTACCCGGATGCACCATACCGAATGCTTCTGCTACTTTACCGGTGTTGTCTGCGATAATCGGGAAGGGGATCTTCACATCGATATTATCCTTGATCCATTCATCCCACTTGATGTGTGAAAAAACCTGATCGATGGAAAGACCCACCAGCTCAGCGTTTAATTCTTTGAACTGGTCTTCTCTTTTTGCAAAAGCCACGAATTCGGTTGTGCAAACAGGGGTGAAATCGGCCGGGTGGCTGAAAAGTACAATCCATTTTCCTTTGTAATCGCCGGGGATGTTTTTTACTCCATGAGTGGTTTGAACTGTTAATTCAGGAGCTGGATCTCCAATAAGCGGAAATGTGTTTTTTTCTTCCATTTTGCGTTTGTTTTTAAAAGGTTTATAAAAAAAAATTACTATTGATGATTTGAGTTTTCCGAATCACGAAATCTTCCTACAAACTGGATCTTGAATTCTTCAATCTTAAATCCGGGGATCTCTTTTTCTCTGAAATAGTCTTCAATTATTTTGTTTAATTCCGGGTCGTAATAATCTTCAATCTTATCACTTTCTGCACAATAGAGATGGTGATGGGTTTCAAGATCCATATCGTAACGCATAATATCTCTTTCGGTTTTCACTTTCTTGATGATATTATTTTGGGCAAATGTTTCCAGGGTCTTATAAATGGTCCCGGCGGAAATATTTGGGTTTGATTTTTTTACCTGTTTGATAATATGTTCAGCAGTAGGATGTTTTGGCGCCTTCATAAATGCCCGGTATACAAGGACCCTCTGAGGTGTGACCTTGAGTTTACTTTCTTTAAGAACATTGGTTATTTCTTGAATATCCATCCTAAATAGGATTAATTATTAATTAGTAATTGATGCAAATATAAGATAAATATGAATAGTGTCAAAATTTTTTTTGGGAAATGGGAAAAGGCAGATAAGAAAGGGAAGGGAATTTTGTTTTAGAGATAATATTGTAGAGAAAATTCCGGAATTTTCTCTACAACATTTCAAGGTTTATTGATTAAGCTCAGAAACAGTCAGCATTTCTATCCAAACACTGTGCATCCACCACTGCAATGGATGCCATATTGACGATCTCACGCACTGAACTTTCGAGCTGGAGAATATGAATAGGTCTGGCAATTCCCAGTAAAATGGGTCCTATAACTTCCGCTCCACCGATCTCCTGCATCATTTTATAGGCGATGTTTCCTGAGCTGAGATTTGGAAAAATAACGGTATTGACCTCTTTATCAGAAAGCTTTGTAAAGGGGAATTTTTTCATTCGCAGTTCCGGATTAAAAGCAAAGTTGGCTTGCATTTCACCATCTACGATAAGCTCAGGATATTTTTCATGGAGAATGTTGATGGCTTCATGCATTTTGGATGGACTTTCAGCCCGGTTAGATCCGAAATTGGAATACGAAAGAAGGGCGATTCTGGGCTGTATTCCAAACTGTTCTACTGCTCTTGCAGTTAACAGTGTGGTGTCAACAATGGTCTGGGTCGAAGGCATAAGGTTAACGGTGGTATCAGAAAAGAAAACCGGTCCTTTTTTGGTTTGGATTATATACATCCCGGCGATGTGTTTTTGGGAATTATTTGTTCCTGCTACCACAATTGCAGGGCGTATAACATCTGCATATTTGCTGGAGAATCCACTAAGAAAAGCATCTACTTTCCCCGTTTCGACCATCATAGCACCGAAATAATTCGGATTATACATCAGGTCCAGTGCTTCTTCCATATTCAGTCCTTTTCGCTGTCGTTTTTTATAAAGTTTTTGTGCGTATTCATTTCGGAGGTATTCTGCATCATTGCTTCTGTTATCAATTATTTCCAATTTACCGAGATCCAGATGGTTTTCTTCAATAACGGAATGAATTTCTTCCCTGTTGCCCAGAAGTACGGGTATTGCGATATTTTCATGAATCAGTTCTTCTGCCGCTTTAAGAACTTTGTAATTGGCAGCTTCTCCAAAAGCTATTCGTTTTGGATCCTGTTTTGCTTTAACCTGGATTTCTCTGATGAGTTTATTATCCAAGCCAAGTCGTTTGCGAAGGCTTTGTGCATATTCTTCCCAGTTCTCAATTTTAGTTCTGGCTACACCGGTTTCTATTGCTGAGCGTGCAACGGCAGGGGCCACGCGTGTTATAAGGCGGGGATCAAGTGGTTTTGGAATAATATATTCACGTCCGAAGACCAGGTTTTTAGCTTTGTATGCGAGATTTACAGTTTCTGGAACATCTTCTTTTGCTAAATCGGCAAGGGCTTTTACAGCAGCGATTTTCATTTCCTCATTATTCGCAGTTGCTTTTACGTCGAGGGCTCCTCTGAAAATGAAAGGAAATCCCAGTACATTATTAAACTGGTTTGGGTAATCAGAGCGTCCAGTGGCAAAGATGA
>CAZQOV010000052.1:0-18701 GCA_964595055.1 uncultured Bacteroidaceae bacterium
GATTATCTTATCGCATAGCACTTTTATGTCTTTTCAGATAATTCCTGGCCGCTCCAATGGATATTTTTCTCCCATCCTGCAAGCCTATTATAAAAGCATCTTTTGTTCTTTTCTCATCTGTAATGTTCTTCAAAGCTCTGAATGCTTCTTCATAACTGTAAAACCGTCCAAGTGAATAGATCGTTACTCCCTGGCTTTTAATGCTGATCAATTCATGATCCCCGGCAATATTCCTGAATTCTTCCAAAATTGTATTTTTCACCTTTCGTTTAAATGCGCCTATTTGTATGGAGAAACAAGCTTCTGGATCCCGCATAACCTCATCCTTCTTCGGAATATGAACTCCCGCTTTTTGGTTCTTTTTTATTTTTTCAGTGATTTTAAGGGCTTCTTCAATGCTTACCGGTTCACGATTATAGCTTGCTGTGACATAGGCATCCTTACATATTTTTCTTCTTATCATTTCTACCGCAATCTCAGCATCTTCCAAATTATGGAAAAGACCGGCAAAGTACTCCCATGTATTATTTTCTTCATCCTTTGATTGGATAACAGGGAATAATCCTCTGAACGCATTATTTGGCAAAGCATTCCTGTATTCGCCGATTTTCACCCTGTAAACCAAACCTTGAGGAAGGTCACCGGTAAGAGGGAAAGGGTTCACAGAAGAATACGGACATTCATCCAGAATCACATACCCTTTTGAATGCATCATTGCATTTGCCATCAGATGATCAGATTTTCCATATTCGATAACCTTGAATTCCACTCGCCTGTTGCGGGCATGCTCAGCTTCATTTGTTGGATTGGGAATATCAGGAAAGGATTCACCAAAGCCCCTAACTATAATCCGGGAAGGATCAATGCCATTCAAACTGAGATAAGATTTCACTGCTTCTGCCCTGTTTTGTGAGAGTTGAAGATTAAAATAATATCCTCCTCTTGAATCGGTATGTGCATTAAGTTCGATCTCTACATCAGGATTTACAGTCAGAAACTCTGAAAGCCGATCCAGTTCTACCAGAGATTCCGGCCTGAGATCATATTTGTTATAATCAAAGAAAATATTATTTATCCGGATGGTTTTATTCACCTCAATGGGTTTCAGGTCAACCTTCACAGGGATCCCTGACAGGGATTCGTCTTTTGATACCTCAAGTTGTTCCTGGAAGAAACCTTCTTTTGTGACACTTACCAGATATTTTTCTTTTTCCGGAACCTCTACCTCAAACTCACCTCTCTCATTACTTTCAGTATCGCCAAGGAGATCATTCCCATTAAATACTTTTACGTTCCCTCCTTCAATCGCTTCTTTTATCTCATCCACCAGAGCTCCTTTTATTTCAAGTGTAGAGATTACCTCTTCGGGTTTCTTTTCACTAATGGTTGAATTGTCCTCAACAGCATCTGCTTCTTTTAACTCTTCCCTGTTATCCAGTTGACCGCTTTCCATAAATTCTTTAAGAATCTCTTCCTCGAAATTTTCGGGTGAAACTTTTTCCTCTTCCTGAACAGGAAGCTCCTCTTCAGCGAGCAACTCTTCCTCAATATCATCCACTTGTTCTTCCGGCTCAATCTCTTCTTCCGCAAATTCTTCAAACACTTCCCTCTCCTCCTCATTTTTGCTTGCTATAACCTTGTATGTTGTGCCTCCCGGCAAAGCCTGTTCGAAATTAAAATTGCCATCTTTTCCGGCTCTTAACTGTTCAAGCTCCATGCCTTCTGTTGTAAGAATCAGGTCGGCAAAAGGTACTGCTTTATATTCCACTATAGTATCATAAAGGACAGCCATCTCGCTCTCTTCCTTTTTTGTTTTCTTCGGTTCTTCAGACTCGATCATTTTGATTTCAACATTTTTCTCTGCCACAATGCCGCTTAGAATAACTGAAGTCTTTCTGGGAATAACATCAATGCTGAAATTTTCCTCATCTGACAAAGCGGTTATTTTCAGTTTTACAACATCATAAAAGAACCGGTTTTTTCTCAGGGTAAGATTATAAAGGGTATCTTCATGCAAAGTGCAACTATAAAAACCCTTTTCGGAAACCAGGGCTTCCGACCGGTCATCATTCTCTTTTGAGAGCTTGAAGGTAATGCCACTATAAAGGGTATTATCCATAATTTTCAGTTCATTCCCATGAAAAGACAATTGCAAGGGTTCTTCTCGATATAAGGTGAAAATATCTTCCCTTCCCATTCCGTTAAACCTGTCACTGCTAAAAAAACCACGGGACTGCGATTCATTCATTACAATGCCGAAGTCATCCGCGATGGAGTTTATGGGAGTTTTTAGATTTTCAACTTTATTCCACCCTCTTTCAGACAGTGTAGCCCGGAAAATATCGAGCTTTCCCATACCGGGGTGGGTATCAGAAGAAAAAAACAGGGTATCCTCAGAATGGATGTAGGGGAACAATTCATGCCCGAAAGTATTCACCGGTTCCCCAAGATTTATCGGCGGTCCCCATTCTCCATTTTCGCTGAGTTCGGTATAATAGATATCCGTTTCACCATAACCCCCGGGCATATCGGAAATAAAATAAATTCTCTTCCCATCGGGCGAAATGGAAGGTTGACCGACAGAATAATTTTCGGAATTAAAAGAAAAAGCACTGCGTGGCTCAGACCATGTACCATCACTTTGTTTATGACTCACATAAATCTGGAGAGAATTTAGTACAACATTCGTTTTCCTGTTCTTTTCACCCATAATGGTTCGGGTGAAATAAACAGTATTTCCCTCCTTCGTAAAGGCAGCAGCTCCATCATGCAGGAATGAATTCACTTCGTCAAACTTTTCAGTACGGTATTCTTCTTTATTCAGTTGGGAAAGATCAAAGTAATATAGATCCGTTCTCAATTCATTGCCGAGGGTAGAGAAGCTGATAAATTTCTTTTTACTGTCTTTTCGCTCGGAAGTAAATACGATTCCATCATCCAGAAAAGAGGGCCCGAATTCGGACTCAGCGGTATTTATTCTTTCAAAGTTCATCACAAAATACTCTTTTTCCTCCATCAACCAGTCCTGGGCCATGTAACAGGATTGCAGATAGATTTCGCCCATCGGATCTTCAGGTTCGAGCTTTATGTATTTCTTGAATTGCTCGGCAGCTTCCTCATAGAGTGCTGAACTTTTAAGCGAATTGGCATAATTCAATACATGTTCGGTTTTATTATATCTTCCACTTCGGTCGAGGATTTTCTTGTACATTTCATTCGCCTCGAGAAAGCGTCCCGTAAGACGATAGCAACTGGCGAGCTTCTCCCTGGCTTCATTTTTTGCCTTGTAATTCCTGCCCTTGTCGATTTCTTTCAGGTAATATGGAATCGCTTCTTCAAACATATTCCTGTCGAAGTATTTATTTCCCTCATTCAGGTTTTTCTGGGCCCGCAGCCCTCCTACCTGAAGGAGTAATACCAGGGTGAGCAATAATAATCTGTTAAACCATCGCATCAATGTTCTCCTGTTTGGTTAAAAGTAATACCTGGGATGGATCACCTTCTTCGCGGGTGGAGGAAGTAATTCAACTCCGTAACTTATCCCGAACTCATGATTTCCCTTCGAATATTTTGTGAGAGCTGAAAGGGTATAATCATAAGAATACATGATCTTTATATTTTTAGTCACATCCACCTTAAACATGGCCAAAACGGCATCCCCGGTTCTATAGGAAATGCCGGCAGAAAATTTATCGATAAAAATCAGGCTCAGGTTGATATCTGCCTGAGGAATAATGCCATTCACGTATTTAACCAGGCAACTGGGCTCCAGGACAATATCCCGGTCTACCTCAATGGAATATCCGCCTGTCATATAATAATTTCTTTCCTGACGATAAAAGGCATTTTCACTGTCTTCCGGACCCGGAACCGGCCTGTTCAGCAAATGATAAGCCGAAGCGCCAAAATAAAACTTTTCACTCCTGTAAAAAATCCCGGTGGATATATCCGGCATTATAGTTGACTGATTTCCCACCGGAATGGAGGGATCATTTTGCACCAACCGCTCCAGGTCATCATAATTAAAGTGGCTGTTAATACTTCACCCTTCAAGACCAAAAGACAACCGTCCATTTCCGAATCCGATATGATATGAGAATATTCCGCTTGCAATAAATCTGTTGGTAACCGCAATCCTATCCTGAATAAACTTCATTCCGAACCCTATATTTTTACTCTGCCAGGGAGCCTGAAAAGAAAAAATATTGGTTTGAGGCACTCCTTCTATATCTGAGACATACGTTCTGTTCTTCAAGGAACCCACAACCCACGTTGAGCTTCCTGCATATGCAGGATTCACCAGCATCTTATCATACATGTACTGGCTGAATGAAATATCCTGCTGTGCTGTCAGCTTCAGAAAAAGTGTGGATAATATGACCATCAATGTTATTCTCATATTTTCTGTTCTACCTGTGAATGATGATATAACCCGTATGGCTCAGGCCATTGCCCAATTCAAGAATATAATAATAGGTTCCGTCGGGCAGGTCAACTCCATTGTCTGACTTGCCGTTCCATTGGTTATGATAGGATTTGGCGGAATAAACCTTATTTCCCCATCTGTTGAATATTTCCAGCTTATTGTTCTCAAAATAGTCCACATGTGTAACTTCCCAGTAATCATTAATCCCATCCCCATTGGGGGTTATGATCTGGGGTATGGGATCCGGCAGATCCTCGAGACAGAGGTCCACAATCACCTGCACCGTATCTGTATCAGTACAATAGGTATTTCTCACGGTTACCACATAGTTTGTCGTATCAAGGGGAAAAGCAAAAGGATCATTGACAAGCGAATCGCTCAGACTCAAGCCATGGTTCCACTCATAATTCATACCACCCTCAGCCTGTAACTGTATGCTATCGTAAATACAGATAATCAGATCTTCACCGGCATTTGCAACAGGTGGCGGATCGGTATCCACTTCAATCGTTTTGCTGGCCAGTTTAACATCATTACATATTCCGTCCGAATAAAAGAGATTATACGTCGTGGTATTGGAGGGTGAAATGTGAAGGGTATCTGCTTTTTCTCCTGTGCTCCAGCGGTAATCGGCCATGGTGTAAACCGAGTCCTTCACCATGTAGAGCAGCATTGTATCTCCCTGGCATAATCCGTCCTTCTCCTGTACAATTGATGTTTCAGGGTATGGAAGAATGAATGGATAAGGGGAAGTTTCCGGCAGACTCCGGCATCCATTCTCATCCACTGCCACCACCGATATTCGTTCTTTTCGTTCCAGCGTATCGATGGAATAAAAACTGCTTTCACCCCCCTGAACCAGCTCCTTGTTATTGAAGAATAAATACCGCTTCAGGTCGGAAGGGTTTACTGAATAATTTGCATACTCTCCATAACATATGGTATCTACAGAGCATGAGAGTGTTACCTCCGGCAAAGGAAGGATATTAAACCTTATGGTATCATCGCTTTCAGCTATACAATTATTCTGGTCGTAAGCCATGGCAGTGATGAGGGTGTCATTCACCGCAAGTGCCAGTGTATCCGCATCGGTTCTTGAAATCTCCGAGCTTCCGTTGGAATAAACGTAGGTAGCAAAACCGGGTGTTGCGGAAAGACTGATTTCTTCATTTCGACATACATTCCCGCTTTTGGATGCAGTGAGCGACAAAATCGGAGGATGCAAAATATTAGCATTCAGCGAATTTGTTCTCGAATAGCATCCATCCTGGTATACCACAGCATAAAGTTCATTATCATCAGGAAATTCGGTTGAAGAGTAACGATTCCAGGCTGAATCCTGCAGCACATCACTATCATTATAGAAAATATATTTTTCAAAGCCTGTGGGCATAACGGTAAGTTCAAGCTCAGTTCCTGCACAAACAGAATCACCTTCGGCATTGCTCGTCATGGTTACATCTACAATTTCTCTTACTTTTATCTCAAACTGTTTGCTTGCCGGTGGACACATATTCTGATCATTATCCCTGAGCTTCACCGGAATAATTGTATCATTCAAGGCTTCCAGGCTCATTTCCGAATCATTGCCATAAACATCTTCTCCCCAAGAAACTGAATAATTTGAAACACTTATATCGGAAAGTGCCAGACTAACCTCCTCCCCTTCACACAGATCGTGATAGGCATCAATGGAAAAATCGATTACTTCACAATTGTTTGCATAGCATGTCTTAGTGACAGAAGGCATGCTGTTACTGCAGGAATAATCACCAATTGCCATCACACTAATACTTGCCGAGTCGCCCGCTGAAAGCCCGTGCAGCTCGTGCATCATTCCTGTTGCTCCACTGGAAGGCAGCTCAAAGGCTTGACCATTTATGCTCACAGCATATTCAACCGCCTCTGGTATGGAATCCCAAATAAAGGAAATCGTATTTTCTGTTGTGCTACCACAATTCACCTGGGGAGTTTTCAGAGCTGAGATCACTTCTGTACTGATCTCATTGCTCATCTCACCTTCACATCCCTGATTCATAGCTCTGGCAAACACCCTGTGTGATTCCTCCTTGTTTCCTTCGAGAGTAAAGGTATTGAAGGACCCTTCGGAGGCCTCCCATGAATTATGATAAAAGATATACCTGTCATAGCCTCCGGGACTTGCCGTATAGGTTACGCTTTCTCCTTCACAAATAATGTTATCAACATCAGAACTGGTAAGTGTAAGACTCCCCGGCCGATCTATTACCTCTATTTCCACATATTTAATCACTCCGGGACATAAAGGCTGGTCTGTGTTTTTGACTCGAACCGAGATCAGAGTATCCCTTTCCGGCTTTACCCATAGCATTTTTTCTCTTCCCCAGGCAGAACCGTTCCATGAAATTACGTAATTGTATATGCTCAGGTCACGGATTTCCAGTTCAACACTATCATCGGAACAAATGCTAAATTCCTCCGTTATGCTGAATTCTATCGATTCACAGCTTTCAGCATAGGCAATGGCAGGTTGAGAAACCGACGAATTTCCGCAGGCTCCGTCTCCCAGTGCTATTACAGTAAGGGTCACCGCTTCTCCCGGAGATAGCGGACTGACAGTATGCTGCAGACCTTCGAGACCGCTTGAAGGATATCCATAGCTTCCATCATTCACACTCACAATATACCCAGTAGCTCCGGACACAGCATTCCAGCTGAATGTAACGCTGTTCTCGGTAGAAGATTCAAAATTCACCACAGGAACTTTTAGTTCCCGGTCAACTGCTAGTGAAACAGTGTCGGAATAAAATACACAGGCCTCCTCCATTACCCTGGCATAAAACTGATGGCCGTCCCGGGGCTCCTTAACCCGGTATTCATAATCCTCCCCGGAACCAACCATCAACCCATTATCATAAAACTCGTAGTAATCGAGATTAAGGGGTGAAACTGAAAGAATGACCTCCTGGTTTTCACACACGGGATCCGATCCATTGCTGCTTATCAGCGTTATTTCCTGTTCTGGGGTAACATCAATTACAAAGTTTTTTTCTACTGAAGGACATGAGGGTTCTGCATTATTGCTTACCCTGACAGGCACTGATACATCACTTTGGGCATATAAACCATAATCGGTTTCCGTTTCGGAGGGATCATTATTCCATTCAATCTTATAATCCGGAATGCTAATATTATCCACAGAAAGATCCATCCATTCCCCTTCACAGACTTTGCGATAGAGAGCGTTTGTATTATATGTGATCGGTGGGCAATTAATGGCAACGCAACTTACCTCATCCGATACCAGGCCCGGACCACATACACCATCAAGAGCTCTTACTTTTATGCTGTGACTTTCATTTTCGGTAAGCCCGGAGATGGTATGTGAAAGTCCCGTACTGCCAGAAGACGGGTCGGCAAACGGGCCGTTATCAATGCTTACCTCATAGGCAATGGCTCCCGGAACGGGTTCCCAGTTATAGGTTATAAAGCCCGAACTCGTTTCACCGCAATTGACCTGAGGAGGAGGTAAGCCATCATTCACCCTGGTGGTAAAGGAATTGCTTTTTCCGCTCAGGCATCCATTATTATCAACAATTGCATATACACGATCTTTATCGGATAAACCACCAACTGAGAAATTATTAGAAGCTCCGGTTTGCACCATTTCATTATTCAAATAAAAGCTATACTCATCATAACCTGACGGTTCAGCGGTAAACAATACAGATTCATTGTAACAGATGGTATCGCTGGTCGAACTGCTTATCAGACTGATTGAGGGGGTTTCCTTCACATGAATATTCACGGTGTCGCTTATGATCTCAGTACAACCGTTAATGTCGGTTATTTTTACATATACCTTGTCTCGATCTGAGAATCCCGATGTTTCATAGGTATTATCGGTGGAAGATTGGACCAGATTGGTATTGATATAAAAACTATAGTTCACAAAGTTTTCCGGTGAAGCGGTGAAGGTGACCGACTGGCCTGAGCATATGGTGTCCCGACTTGCTGAAATATGAAGATATACTTTATTTATGGGGGTTACTTCCACCTTACCTGAAAATGTCGATGAGCAACCCTCCTCATCAACTTTTAAATTGAGATCTTTGATACCGGCCTCATCCCATCTCACTTCATAAGGACCTTCTCCGGAGCCTGAAACGACCATGGCAGAATCAAATCCCCAGGAAAATACAGGAGAGGATTCATAGCTTCCAGTAAACTGAATCTGAGTGTTTTCATTCTGGCAATCGGGAGTCGAGGTAATGAACTCGGCCACCGGTGAAGGCTTAACTGTAATATTTTGGGTGGAATAATTATAACAATCCAGTGAATTTGTCGCTCCAAGTGTAACGGTATATTCACCGGGTGCCATAAAGCTATGCGGAGGAGCTTCAAAACCGTGATACACTTCACTGCCATCGCCAAAATCCCAGGTCCAGTTGGAATATACATCTCCAATGGTATCGGTAATATTTTCGAATTCCACTGTGAAAGGGCTGCAGCCTGAAAACCCACTCACACTAAATGCTGTGTTGGGTACAGGCTCCACCTTAATAAATTCGTCCTTGGTCCTCGATTCCAGACAACCATGTTCATTGGTGACTGTAAGGGTGGTAGAATAAGTACCGGGGGTAGAATAAACCTTGCAGGGCTGAAACTCATCGGACACCGTACCATCTCCAAAATTCCAGGAATAACTATTGGAAGCATGAAAGTCCGATAGATTATCTATACAAATGGAATCGGTTATGGCACAAACTGATGACTTATCCGGTTCAAAATCGATATCCGGTTTGGCAAATACCGTCACCTCACGCACAGCGGTGCTTATACCCGAGGTACATGTGATGGTCAGGGTAACGGTATAGGTGGTATCACCCTGTCCGGCTTTAAAACTGTGCAAAGGATTTTGTGCGATAGACACTTCAGACCCGTCACCGAAATCCCATGTCCGTGATTGAACATTGGAGCTCATGTCATAAAACTGTACGGTAAGCACTTCACAACCTTCAAGGGTCTCAAGGTTTGCATCAATTACGGCATTGCATTGAGGGTACAGGTTCATGTAGAAGAATGACATTAAGGTCATCAGGCCTGACCTGATAAGCATTTTTATTCCATTATCCCTGAGTGTTTTCATCCTGTGCCTACATTTATTAGATAATAGCTATTGCTGGAACTAAACGGAGCATGCCGGATCCGTTCTTTTCCTCGCCGGGAGTAAAGATCAGGTCCAACTGATTTTTTTGCTTGGGCTCCATTGATCTAATGCTTCAATCACTGATGTAAAAGTAGAAAGCCATGGAAGCTCAAACATCAGGGAAAGCACCTGATTAAAGAGGAGAAACACTTGAGATGAGCGGGGGAAAATACGTGGGTGGGGAGTCTTTAACTTGGCGGTAACGTTTTGCAAGCAAGCCTAATGTCTGGTTCATCTCTAATCTGAAAAATAATTCCTGAGTTAGCTATAATGCAAAATCAAAAGAGATTGCAAGAATGCCGGCACTGGGCTTACTTGTAAAACCTTATCTGAGATCCAGGATGACCACGAAACGACCTCGGTTATTTCAGTATTTTTCGTTCAACTATCCGAAAAAAGGAATCTTTGCCCAGATAAACCGGCAATAAAATATAATTTTGTAAAAAAGAAAATAAAAAGCAAAAATGAATTTAACAAAAAAATATAACTTTCAGATAATAAGGGTGAATTAGATAATATTAATAATTAGTTAACCAAAACCATGAATTAATTTCTCACATTAAAAACAAATTTATGGCAGAAAAATATACAGATATACCTACTTTCTTGTGCATTGCCGGTTGGGTTTCTACCTTATGCAATACTTCCAAGTATCTTAGAGACTTTTTTAGCTTCTTTATTCATTAAATAAGAGAAAATATGACAGAAATTAAACCCATTACTATGCCAGGAACTCATGATAGTTTCTTCAATTATTTTATAGAACAATCCATTAGTCCGAACCTGGAAATATTGGATCTGGGCGCTGGATACGGTGCTTTCACAAAACGGCTGTATGATCTTAATTATAATATTTCCGCCTGTGACCTTTTTCCCGAAAATTTCCGATTTGAAAAAATCGAATGCAAAAAAGTAGATATCACCCAAAAATTTCCATATCCGGATAATACCTTCGATTTAATAATAGCTATTGAAGTCAGTGAACACATACTTGATCATGAAGTTTTTTTTAGTGAACTGAGCAGAATACTAAAACCTGATGGCCAAATTTACCTGTCGACTCCGAATATTTTATCCTTGAAATCCCGGGTTCGATTCCTGCTCAGAGGATTTTTTTATAGTTTCGGTCCCCTTGACCTGAAAAACTATAACGGACTTCAGCATGTTGCATCCTTAACCCTGGACCAATATAACTACCTTGCAGTTAAAAATGGTTTTCATGAGGCTGAATTTGACATCGACAGAAAACAAAGTACCTCTATATGGCTTTTGATATTTTTGTATCCCCTGCTTTATCTCCACATGAAACTCAGAAAAAAACCGGAATTTCATAACCAGTTGAAATTACTTCTGGGAAGACTTCTGTTCTTAAACTTTAAAAATAACAAAACCGGAACAAACGATTTTTCGCCCAATAATCATTGATTATATTCCCAGAAACATTTCCCGATCAGAAAGGGAACAGGGCATATTCACTTTCTCTGTTCTCAAATTTCACAACGGGACCGTTGCCCCCTCCGTTGATGATTGTCACGGATACAGAAACAGAATGAGAAAAGCAGACAGCTACCGGTCAAAACCCACACTGGTCAGCCACCCCCAGGGGGATATGGACCATAAACTTTTAGAAGATTTCTAATCTTTAAAATTAGGTGTTAAATCTTCCTGGTCCTTATTTAAAATCATAATAAATTATTCTCTTTCTCTCTTAATATGACAAAAAGCAATTCAAAATATTCCTGTAATCTTAATTTTGTAATCAATTTCAAACGAGTTATTCTGAATGTCTGCCACCACTACTATTCAACATAAAGGCTTTATAGAGAGTATTTCAGAAAACGAGATAAAGGTGAAGTTCACAAGTCTTTCTGCCTGCGCTGAGTGTCATGCAAAAGGACTTTGCTCCGCATCGGATATGAAAGACAAGGAATTAATTCTCAAAAAATCCGGAGAGAATTACAAGGTTGGGGATCGTGTTGATATCCTGATGACTCTTGGCCAGGGAAGCCACGCAGTTCTGCTGGGTTATGTTTATCCCTTTTTTCTTTTTCTTTTCAGTTTACTGGTCTTAAGTGCTGCCGGTCTAAACGAACTTCAGGCTGGCATTATTTCTCTTTTCCTGTTATTTCCTTATTATACAGCCATTTATTTTTTCCGGAAAAAAATAAACCAAAAATTTAATTTTTCAATTCGAAAAGAATCATAAAGGAATATGAGCCCAATTGTCTTATATACTGTCATCTCCCTGAGTGCAATCGGAATCGTAGCGGCAGTAATTCTGTATTTTGTTGCCCAGAAGTTTAAAGTTTATGAGGATCCTCGCATCGATGAGGTAGAGGCTGAATTACCCGCAGCAAATTGCGGGGGATGCGGATTTGCCGGTTGTCGTGCATTTGCTGAAGCACTGGTAAAATCCGATCACATTGGGGACCTGTATTGTCCGGTTGGTGGGAACGAGACCATGACCAAAATAGCTAACCTTTTGGGTATGAAAGCTGAAGCACAGGCAGCCAAAGTAGCGGTAGTAAGGTGCTACGGTACTCCAGAGCACCGACCCGAAACCAGTCACTATGAAGGCGCTGTAAGTTGTGCGGTAAACCACAGTCTATATGTCGGTGAATCCGATTGTCCTTATGGATGTCTGGGACATGGCGATTGTGTAGAAGCTTGCGCCTTCGATGCCATACATATGAATCCTGAAACAGGGTTGCCTGAAGTTGTCGATGATAAATGTACTGCCTGTAATGCATGTGTTGAAGCCTGTCCCCGGGATATTATTGAACTCAGAAAGAAAAATCCCAAAGACAGAAAAATATATGTAAGCTGCATTAATGAGGAAAAAGGCGGCATAGCGAGAAAAAGTTGTAAAGTTGCCTGTATTGGTTGCGGTAAATGTGTAAAGGTTTGTCCCTTCGACGCCATTACGCTTGAGAATAATCTAGCCTATATTGACCCGGTTAAATGCCGTCTTTGCAGGAAATGTCCTCCAGTATGCCCGACCAATGCAATCCATGAGATTAATTTCCCTCCCAGGAAAGCTAAAGAAGAAAAAAAAGAAGAAACCCTTAAAGAATAAAAAATATCAGGAGGAAAACCGTGTTAAAAACATTTGCTTTAGGAGGTGTACATCCACCTGAAAATAAATTAAGTGCAGGGAAAGGAATTGAACCTGTACCAATACCTGAAACCGTCATTATACCTGTAGTCCAGCACATTGGAGCCCCGGCTAAAGTATTGGTAACGAAAGGAGATGAGGTGAAAACCGGTCAACGTATTGCTGAATCTGCCGGTTTCGTTTCAGCTAATATTCACTCGTCCGTCAGCGGAAAGGTATTGAAGATTGATAAATTCCCCGACAGCACGGGATACAGAAGAATGGCTGTCCAGATCAAGACCGAGGGTGACCAATGGATAGATGAGATTGACAGGTCGCCTGAGCTTAAAAAGGATTTTGACCTCAGCGGTGAAGAAATACGGAACAAAATTCTTGCTTCCGGTTTGGTGGGATTGGGGGGAGCAACATTTCCTTCACACGTAAAATTATCTGTACCCGAAGGTAAAAAGGCGGAATACCTAATTGTGAATGCAGTTGAGTGTGAACCCTATCTTACAGCCGACCATGCCCTGATGCTTGCCAAGGGGAAAGAGATCATGGTGGGCATTCGACTGATGATGAAAGCCCTGGGAGTTGAGAAAGCGATTATAGGAATCGAAAATAACAAACAGGATGCTATAGATTTGATGGCTGGTTTGTGTAAAAATGAGAAAAACATTGATGTTCAGGCATTAAAAGTTAAGTATCCACAAGGAGGTGAAAAACAATTGGTTGCTGCATTACTAAAACGTGAGGTCCCTTCCGGTGGTCTTCCTATCGATGTTGGTGTAGTCGCTTTCAATGTAGGAAGCATTTATGCAGCTTATGAAGCCGTGCAGAAGAATAAGCCTTTAATTGACAGAGTTGTAACGGTAACCGGGAAATCCTTAAAAAACCCATCCAACTTTCTTGTAAGAATAGGCACACCTGTTCAGGCTATTATTGATGCCGCCGGTGGCTTACCGGAAGATACAGGGAAAGTAGTGAACGGAGGTCCAATGATGGGGAAAGCAATAAAGACACTGGATGTCCCTGTAGTTAAAGGCAGTTCAGGAATTCTCGTGATACCGGAAAGAGAGGCTCACCGAAAAGAGGTGATAAGCTGTATTCGCTGTACAAAATGCGTACAGGCCTGTCCGAGTGGACTTGAACCTTATCTTCTCCAGGCTATGGCTGAAAGAAAAATGTGGGAAAGATGCGAAAAGGACCGGATCATGGATTGCATTGAATGTGGATCTTGCAGTTATATATGTCCTTCTAACAGGCCTTTACTGGATTATATAAGAATTGGAAAAGCGAATGTTGGTGCCATGATGCATGCCAGAAAATAACATAAACTGACTAATACCAGAATATGAAAATACTTACTGTTTCTCCCTCTCCACATGCTGCTTCGAAAGAATCAGTACCCAAACTTATGTATGGAGTGGTTCTCTCTCTGCTGCCGGCACTGGCGGTTTCGATTTTCTATTTCGGAATCGGGATGGTCATTGTTACACTTACTGCAGTGATTTCGGCCGTCTTATTTGAATATTTGATCCAAAAGTATCTGATGAAGGTAAAAACCACTCACCTCGATGGTTCAGCTGCCCTGACAGGGCTTCTGCTTGCCTTCTGCCTTCCTTCCAATCTTCCCGTATGGATCGTGGCCCTGGGGTCGCTGGTTGCTATCGGAGTGGGAAAAATGACTTTTGGCGGCCTGGGAAATAATCCCTTCAATCCGGCTCTGGTGGGAAGAGTATTTCTTTTTATATCATTCCCCGTTGCACTAACGGCGTATCCCGAGCCTGGCCAATGGTGGTCTTATCTGGATGCTTCCACCGGTGCAACACCTTTGAGTATTCTTAATGAAAACAGGGGATCTGATGTGGCAATGTCGGAGATCATGGAAAGAGTACCCTCCCATCTTGACCTTTTTCTGGGAAGAATGATGGGATCTGCAGGGGAAATTGCGGCTTTCGCCCTTTTGATCGGACTGATTTATCTCTTATGGAAAAAGATTATAAGCTGGCACATTCCTGTAAGCATAATTCTTTCCGTGGCCGTATTTACAGGAATCCTGTGGCTTATTAATGATCAGAAATTTGCCGACCCCTTGTTTCATCTCTTAACAGGAGGATTAATGCTGGGAGCCATCTACATGGCTACCGATTACGTAACTTCCCCAATGACCAAAAAAGGAATGATCATTTATGGGGTGGGGATCGGGGTCTTAACCGTACTGATCCGGGTATTTGGCTCCTATCCCGAGGGTGTTCAATTCGCAATTCTTTTCATGAACGGCTTCACCCCTCTAATTAATAAATATGTCAAACCCAAACGTTTTGGAGAGGTAAAAAATGGCTAAAAAAGAATCAAACTTTAAAAATATGGTTCTGACCTTATTCCTGGTCACTTTTATAGCATCTGGAACCCTGGGGTTTGTTTATGAGATTACCAAAGAACCAATACGAATGGTGGAGATCAATAACATTAATAATGCCATCAAAGAAATCATTCCGGATTATACCAATAATCCTTACCAGGAATCCTTTAAAGTTCCCACCAATGGCGACAGTCTGGTTTTTTATCCTGCTGAACAGGATGGAGAACTGATTGGAATGGCCATAGAGACATGGACAATGCAAGGCTTCAGTGGCCTTATTAAGCTTATGGCCGGTTTTGACATGGATGGAACGATTATCGATATTGTGGTATTACAGCATGCTGAAACCCCGGGACTGGGTGATAAAATACAAAAAGAGAAATCAGACTTCAGTGTGCAGTTCCAGGGTAAAAATCCCGAAGAGTTTAAACTTGCAGTTGAAAAGGATAACGGTGATGTTGATGCAATTACCGCATCAACCATTACCTCAAGGGCCTATTGCGAGGCAGTACAAAGAGCTTATGACCATTTTATGAAATGGCAACAGAATAATTAAACCTTCAGCTAAAAACTAATAACATCTCAATATGAATCACTGGCAAAATTTCAGCAAAGGTTTCATAAAAGATAACGCAGTATTTGTTCTCTTTCTCGGATTATGTCCGACACTGGGAGTAACGACTTCAGCAATAAACGGACTGGGTATGGGGCTGGCCACAACATTTGTCCTGATTATGTCGAACCTTGTGGTATCGCTCATAAAAAACTTTATACCTGATAAAGTTAGGATCCCGTCATTTATTGTTATTATAGCCACATTCGTGACAGTGGTTGAGCTGGTAATGAAAGGATTCCTTCCTGAATTATTTACCGCACTTGGACTCTTCATTCCCCTTATTGTTGTGAACTGTCTCGTATTAGGCCGTGCAGAAGCATATGCCTCAAAAAACACTGTCCTTACTTCGCTTATTGATGGTGCCGGTATGGGACTCGGATTTGCATTCGCACTCACCCTTTTAGGTGCAGTAAGAGAACTCCTTGGTGCCGGATCCTTATTCGGCTATAAGTTTATACAAGGAGATGGCATGCTGCTTTTTGTTCTGGCCCCTGGTGCTTTTATAGCTCTTGGTTATCTTATCATGCTGATGAACAAACTTAAAAAGAAACTCTACTAACCATGGAATATATACTAATCATAATATCCGCCGTTTTTGTCAGTAATATTGTACTGAACCAGTTTCTTGGTATTTGTCCTTTTATCGGGGTATCCAATAAGGTCGAAACCGCTATTGGCATGACAGGTGCCGTAACCTTTGTGATGGTTATTGCCACAACTGTTACCTATCTTTTATGGGTTTATGTACTTATTCCCCTGGGAATTTCTTTTGCCAGAACAATAACGTTCATTCTGGTTATCGCCTCACTGGTGCAGCTTGTAGAGATTATCCTAAAAAAAGTCAGTCCTTCAATGTACCAGGCCCTGGGTATTTTTCTTCCTCTAATAACGACCAATTGTGCTGTTCTGGGTGTGGCTGTGCTAACCGTGCAAAATGAATATAATCTCATTGAAGCCGTTTTCTTTGCCATTGGTCATGCCCTGGGATT
Source organism: uncultured Bacteroidaceae bacterium (assembly GCA_964595055.1). Taxonomy (GTDB): domain Bacteria; phylum Bacteroidota; class Bacteroidia; order Bacteroidales; genus CAYRTD01. Next base: position 16,679 of record CAZQOV010000052.1, read on the forward strand.
TGGTCTTGCACTCCTTCTTTTTTCCTCCATCCGCGAGCAACTCGATCTACTTAATGTACCCAAAGCCATGAAAGGAGTGCCTATCGCGTTTATTGTCGGAGGATTGCTCGCGCTGGCTTTTATGGGGTTTGCAGGGATAGTATAGTCTGTGGAAAATGGTGAACGGTGAACAGTAAGCAGTAATTGGTGTGAAGGGTAGTCGAGATTACCCGGCCTCTACAAATTTTGTCAGATGAAAGTCTGCTATGATGGTGTCGTAACAACAGGAACACCGCCCTGACTTAAAATTTGGAAGTCTGCCGACTCTCTTGATTCACCTGACAATAATAATAAACCATGTATGACAATTCTCAACTCATAAATTCTACGATCCACTTTGTTAAAACCCATCTTCAAAATGCTGAAGGTGGACATGACTGGTGGCATGTTTACAGGGTGTGGAACCTGACCCGTAAGATCCTCGAAACCGAAAACGGTGACAGGCTGGTGTGTGAGCTGGGAGCTTTGCTTCATGATATAGCGGATCATAAGTTTCACAATGAACGTATGGGACCCCTGATGGCAAGGGATTTTTTAGGTACTGAAAAGCTTGAAGAGGAAAAAATTAATAAGATAATATGCATTATTGAGAATATTTCTTTCAAGGGAGGCGTAAACGAAAACATAGAAAAACCTGTTGAGTTAAAGATCGTACAGGATGCAGATCGGCTGGATGCCATGGGTGCCATTGGAATCGCGAGAACCTTTAATTATGGTGGCTTTAGAAACAGGAAAATATATGATCCGGAGGTTCGGCCCAGGCTTTACAAATCAGCACGGGAATACAAAAAAAGTAATTCACCAACGCTTAACCACTTTTACGAAAAACTTCTGCTGCTAAAAGATCTCATGAATACAGAAACAGGGAAAAGAATGGCTGAAGAAAGACATCAATTTATGCTTGAGTACCTGGATAGATTCTACAGGGAGTGGGAAGGCAAATGTTAAGATCTGTATTTCTATTTCATTGCGGTTTTTAGTAATTTTAACCTTTAAATAAAGTCACTATGAGAAGACAGGATAAAGCCATCAAATTTTTTAATGCAGGATACAACTGCGCCCAATCGGTTCTTTTAAGTTTTGAGGATGTCCTTTCATCGGATAATGAAACCATAGTTAATATCGCTTCGGGCTTTGGAGGAGGAATGGGAAGGCTTCAAAAGACCTGCGGTGCTCTTACGGGAGCTTTTATGGTAATCAGTTTATATAATTCTGAAAAAATACAGGATGAATCAAAGAGAAAAGGTCGCATCATTGAATTAATTCAGAACCTTGAGCATGATTTCATATCTACTTTTGGATTCACTGACTGTTCCCTCCTTACCGGTGTCGACTTAAAAACCGAAAAAGGAAGGGTAGAATTAGCCGAAATACAAAAGGAGACTGGAATATGTGAGAGATCAATCTCTGCTTGCGTATCATGGCTGAACAAGCATCTGATTAATAATTAAAAAACATAAAGGCTCCAGTGAATTTTCACGGGCCTTTTTTTTAAAGAACTATCACCGCTCACCGCTCACCGATCACCGATTACTGTTCACCGATTACTGTTCACCGCTCCCCAATCACCGCTCCCCGTTCACTGTAAAATTCCCGAATATGCGGCTCCGCCACTTAGGGACTGCCTACTTCACTGAAGCTTTAGCCTTCTTCTTCTGCAAGCTCGCCTGATCTTTTGCGGCAACGGCAGCTCCAATTATTCCGGCTTCATTAAGAAGTTCTGCCGGAACAACTTTCGCCCTTGTTTTAAGATATTTGAAAAATTTCTGATCTTTTTTACTTACTCCACCACCGATAATAATCAGATCTGGCCAGGTAAGATCTTCTAATCTCTGAAGATATTCACTAAACCTGCCTGCCCATTCTTTCCAGCTAAGATCCTCGTCTTTCCTCGCAGCATCCGAGGCATATTTCTCTGCATCATCGCCTTTGAGAATTATATGTCCCAGTTCCAGATTCGGTACCAGCTTGCCTCCTGAAAACA
>CAZQOV010000053.1:0-18672 GCA_964595055.1 uncultured Bacteroidaceae bacterium
TTTATATATGATCTCATTATTCATGCTTATTTAATGAAAGATATTGTAAAAATAAATCAAGAGCAAATATTAAATTATCTTGAACTTTTTAAAGAAAATATTGATTTAACAAAAAATAAAAAGAGATTAGTATCTTATCATTTATATAAAGGATTATTTCATTACAAAATAGACCCCAGTAACAATATAACTTTTTCAAATTACCTTAGAGCCCTAGAAATTCTAAGAGAAAATTTCGGTGAAAAACATCCTTTGTACAATAGTGTCTATATTTACATAATTAAATATCTTTTTTATGAAGGGAAATATTTATTAACCTTAGATTATGTACAAAAGGCTTTTGAAAATATAACTCTAGACTTTAATTCGAATGGAAGTTATGAAAATCCCGAACCATCTTCTTTTTATGATTATGATCCTGTTTTTATTCACTTAAGTTACAAGATCCAATCTTTTCTGCATCTATACATTGAAGAGAATAATATGAAATTCCTACTATTAGCCAAACAAAATGCAGACTACACCCTTTCTCTTATCGAAAAACTCAAATGGAAATATGATCATGAGAATCATAAATATTATATAAGTGAAGCAGAAACGGAAATCTTCAAAATTGCGGAGAAAATCAATTATGATTTATACAAAAAAACCGGTGAAGAGCACTATAAAAACAAAGCTTTTGAACTAAATGAAAGATCCAAGGCATTTACCTTACTCATTAACCTGAGAACAGAGGAAGCCATGGAATATGGGGGCATACCCTCAGAACTGATCCAACAAGAAGCAGAAATCATCCAAAAAATATCTGCGTTTACTGAATTCATTCTTGAGGAAGAAAACCTTGAGAATCCGGATAAAAACAAATTAAAAAACTGGGAAAATGCGCTATTCCGGTTAAACCAGGAACATGACAAGTTGATAGAATTCTTCGAGAATAATTATCCCGATTATTATCGTTTAAAATATGATACCCGGGTAATGAGTTCCGGGGAGGTACAGAAAAAGCTCGATAAAGATGAGGTATTGCTGGAGTATTCCTTAACAGACAGTATTCTCTTTACCTATGTAATTTCCCCTGATAAAACAGAGATTTTCCAGGAGAAAGTAGACTCTGGTTTTCGAAAACTTTGCCTGGACTTTTACAAGGTAATTACCAAGCAAAGTTTTTCCTACGGTGTCAGGGAGACCTTTAAACAATATGTGGAAAAAGGACATGACCTCTACAATATTCTGATCCGTCCCATTGAACCCAGCATAGAGGGTAAAAACATTATTTTGATCCCTGACGGGGAAATCTCCTATGTCTCCTTTGAAGCTTTACTTACCCGGCCAGTTGATGGGGATCACTTCAATTATTACCATTTGCCCTATCTGGTGCTCGATCATGGATTCAGCAATTCTTTTTCCGCAACGGTTCACTTTTCCGAATCGGGCAAAAAATTTAAGACAACCAAAGACGTTCTTGCCTTTGCCCCTTCTTATTCCAATATCAATGCCCAAAACATAGGTTTTGAATTGTTGCGGCAAAGCGACAGGGAACAACTCATCAGGATCCCCGGTGTAAAAGAAGAGGTCAGGAAGATTTCCGGTTTTATGAATGCCGATGTTTATGAAGATTTCGCAGCAACAGAAAGCAATTTTAAGCAGAAAGCTTCCAATTACAAAGTATTGCATCTTGCCATGCACACCATTCTGGACGACAAGAATCCACTTTACTCCAAACTCGCTTTTACGCAAATGGTCGATTCCCTTGAGGACGGATTCTTGCATACCTACGAGATCTATAACATGCAAATCAACGCTGATCTGGCTGTACTCAGTTCTTGCAACAGCGGTTTTGGAGAGCTTCAGGAAGGAGAGGGCATACAGAGTCTGGCCCGCGGCTTTGCCTACGCAGGCTGTCCCAGCATATTAATGACATTATGGGAAGTGGCTGATAATTCGACTGTTGAGATCATGGAAAAGTTTTATTTTTATCTGGACAAAGGGTACTCCAAAAATGAGGCGCTTCGGCAATCAAAGATCGATTTTCTCTCAAACGCCGATCATCTGAAATCAAATCCCTTTTTCTGGTCAAGTTTTGTGCTTGTAGGCGATACCCGGCCAATATATCTTAAAGAAAGTACTGTGGTTCTCATGAACATAGGCATTCTCCTGTTGCCAATGCCGTTGCTCTGGTTTTTTTACCGCAGGTATAGAAAAATTGAGCAAAAAATCCTTAAAAATCAGTCCTGATCATACTCCGGATCTTCTTTAATTTTTGTTATGAGATATTCCTTGCAATAGTGTTTCCTCTTGGCAATGTAATTTTCACTTCGAAAACCCAGTTTTACTGCAATTTCCTTCTGCATAACACCCTCATTCATCATCCTCAGGATCTCTTTACAGTCCTGAGGAAGTTTAGCAAAAGCTTTCTGGTAAACGGCATATCTCAGATCTTCTTCGTTGAAGGGCTTCGGATCTTCAAATTCAATAAAAGGATGGTTTTCTTTCAGGCTGTTTTCATTGCTTCTGTTTCGAAGGTTTTTTAACCATAAAAGCCTGGCAATCGAATATATATAGGTTTGAAAACTACTTTCCAGTCTAAACTCCTTCCTGGCACGAATATTTTTATATGCCACCATAAGTGATTCCTGAAAGATATCCTTAGCATCTTCGTCAGTCCCCCTGTTTGTAAGCACCAGGTGATGAATGGCTGTATAGTTATGCTTGTAGATATACTTTAGAACCCGGTTGTCCCGGCGTCTAAGTCCATCAATTATTTCTTCTTGCGAAAAACGGGTCACAGGTATAATAATGCTTTGCTTCCAAAGCTAATAAAAATAACAGATCGAAAATATTAACTTTTCAAATGTATATAAATAATTATGTTAAACCCAAATGAAAAAATTTGGTTCAGTCGATCAAAAAAAGTTTAGGCATCTCTTCATACGGGTAAAAGAAAGTGCAATTTCCTCAACCTGAATAACCCTCAGAATTATTCTAAGGCTTCTCCAAAGCGCGAGAGGAACTTTTACGGATATGTATACGAAATATCTGATAAAGGGTTTATTTTCCGGCATAATGAAAGATCATTTGCTCAAGAGATTTCTTACAAACCTGACAAAAATCTTTGGCATCATTTGACTTCATCCGGCAATTCATCTGCGGTCGATATATCCCCCTGGAAACATACCCCCCTCCTTCAAATACCCCCACCGTGTTTTCATATTTCCTTATTGCCGGGGTAGGTATCGGCACATCCTCAGGAATCATTTTTCTCCATTTTGAGTCAAAGTTTACCATCGTCGTTAGATTTGGTGGAAGTGGCTCCTCGTCCGGGGGATAAAAACCTTCGTAAGCCACTTCCGAATTGTAATATTCATCTCCCAATCCGGCAAAACCATGTCCAAATTCGTGAACAAATACCACTTCAGAAAGGGGATGGTCGGAGGTAAAAACACTATAATGATTATAAATTCCTCCTCCCCCGTATTTATCTGTATTCACCAGTATTAATATATGATCATGGGGTACATTGGTAATCAGGTTGCAAATTTTCCAGTATGCCGAACTGGTCAGGTAACGCTCACTTCCAAATGTGTAGAAACCTGTCCCGGCAGCGGTAGATATCCATTTTGAGATTCCCGGATTGTCGCTTCCCGAAGCTAAGGAAGGTGTGTACACTGCGTGTATATTAAACTTGTTTTTGTGCTCATTGAATGGATCTACAGAAAAGAAATAATCGGACATGCGATGGACATCTTTCAGAAATTTAGCTTTTTCATCAGCAGTATATCCTTCGGCAATAAACACCAGGTCCACCTTCTTCTCCGGGTCTCCGCTTTTCCAGGTCGTTGTATAATCCGGAATTCCCGAAACGACCGGAATAAGAAAATCATTCGGATTAACAGAAATTTGCAAAAGTTTTCTTGAGTTATTGGCATCCTCTCTCCTGAAGAGACGCAAAATAACGGAGGAAAGCGGAGCTGGAAAATAAAGGGTTTGTTGAAAGGCCCTGTTTTTGGTTTTGGCCTCAGGAGTGGTCTGCCATTCACCGAAAAGGGTATTGAAGGATTTACTAAAAATAACCGAATCTATTGTGGGCTTGTACATTTCCACGTAAAAATTTCCATTTACATAAGGTTCTTTGGATTGGAGACTTCCTGTCCAGGATAATTCTTTGGATAAACCAAAAAGATAAGCTTCCGTTTGGGAAAAATTTCCGGCAAGTACAAAATCCAGCCGCATGGATTCTCCAGAGAAAAATTGATCAACCTTGGATTGTGCAACGAGACTTATGGGGATCACAATTAAGATGATGAATAGAAAACTTCGCATGGTTTTTCGCTTATTTCATTCATGAATTTTTATAAAACTAATAATTTTTAGGGTACAAGCCTTTTTCGGAATAGCAAAAACGAATTGATTATTTATTTTTTTGATATGAAGTAAAATTATAAATTCGCTTTTGGAAAACAAATAACACCAGTCAATGATTGAAAAGTGGATTGAGCAGCTTAATGGTTTGCTTACCAGAGCCGGACTTGGTCAGGATAACGCCGATCTTATTGAAAGTGTAATCATTCTTCTGATTATATTCATTCTGGCATATCTGGCCGACAGGCTAAGCAGAAGGATTATTGTTAATGCCTTAAAAACCTATGCCAAAAGAACCAAATCCACCTGGGATGATATTTTATTCGAAAAGAAGGTATTTAATCGTCTTGCTCATATTGCACCTGCACTGGTAATCAATGCAAGCATCGGGTATGCGGTTGATCCGGTCGGGATTGTCGATTTTATTAAATTACTTACGGAGATCTATATGATCGTCATTTCCGTGTTGGTGCTTGATTCCTTCGTAAGTGCCCTTCATGAAATTTACCTCACCTTTCCCATCTCCCAGGAGAAACCAATAAAGGGCTATGTCCAGGTAGTCAAAATTTTCATTTTTTTTCTGGGTATAATCCTGCTGATATCCATGCTCTCCGGTACTCCGGTCCTGAATTTACTTGCCGGTCTCGGAGCACTTGCCGCTGTTTTACTGCTGGTATTCAAAGATACCATCCTGGGGCTTGTGGCCAGTATTCAGGTTTCTGCAAATAATATGGTCAAACCGGGCGACTGGATCTCTATGCCCAGTCGCGGAGCAGACGGAACCGTATTGGAAATCACCCTCAATACCGTAAAAGTTCAGAACTGGGATAAAACCATAAGCACATTCCCTACCTATGCCCTGGTGACTGAATCTTTCAACAACTGGAAGGGCATGGAAGAATCGGGAGGGAGAAGGATCAAACGATCCCTTAATATTGACATGAAAAGTGTTCGGTTTTTAGATGAGGACTTGAAAAAGGAATTAAAAAAAATTCAGCTAATTCATCCCTACATTGAAGAAAGAGAAGCCGAGATAAACAAGTTTAATGAGGAACACCAGTTCGATTCGAGCATGCCGGTTAACGGTCGAAGAATGACCAATCTGGGAGTATTCCGCAGATATATGGAAGCCTACCTGAAACAACATCCAAAGATTCGGAACGAAATGACTTTCCTCATTCGTCATCTCCAACCTAAAGAAACCGGAATTCCAATGGAAATCTATGTTTTCAGCAAAGAACAGGAATGGGCAAAATACGAATCCCTGCAGGCCGATATCTTCGATCACATCCTGGCCACCCTGGATTACTTTGAGCTGCGCGTATTCCAGAATCCTTCCGGAAGTGATTTTCAACAATTCCTTGAAGAAAAGAAACCCGGCTAATCATGTTTCTGATTTAGCTAATCTGCAAGGAATATATTTTTATGCTATAAAAAAGCTTTTCAAATGTTTGTAAAAAAATCAGAAATTATTTGTTTACATTTACATTTCGAAATTAAATGCAAAACCTGACTTACGATTAACAGTTTTTTTATTAAGTTTTCTCCAATTTAATCAAAAGCAGGTTTTTCAATTCATATCAGCATGAACCACTCGAAAACATCAGAAGCATAAGAAAACAGCATCTCTATTATGGAAGATAACTTATTAATTGATAACCTGGACAAAAAGATACTATCCCTGATTACCCGGAACGCCAGAATTCCTTATCTTGAAGTTGCCCGTGAATGCAATGTATCCGGTGCAGCGATCCATCAAAGGATACAAAGATTATCCAAGCTTGGTGTTATAACCGGCTCAGAATTTAAAATTGACCCGAAAAAGATAGGATATCATACCTGTGCCTACATGGGAATTTTTCTGGAAAGCGCCAGTCTGTATCCGGAAGTGGTTAAGAAGTTAAAGGACATTCCGGAAATCGTCCAATGCCATTATACAACCGGCAATTACAGCATTTTTATAAAAGTCTACACCAAAAACAACGAAGACCTCAAACATGTGCTGGTGGATAAGTTACAGGCAATTCCCGGAATTGCAAGAACGGAAACTTTTATATCACTGGAAGAATCCTTCAACCGACAACTTCCTCTCGATTAAGATTTTAAACGCTGCCGGACTACTTCGTACATGGCTATGGAAGCAGCCACCGACACGTTCAATGATTCGGTTTTGCCTGACATTGGAATTGAGAATGAATCCTCGCAGAGATAAAGAAGATTTTCTGAAATGCCTTTGTCCTCACTGCCCATGAGAAGAGCAAGGGGACCACTCAGGCTGGCATGAAATATCTTTTTGTCCGTTTTCTCAGATATACCAAAAACATGAATACCGTAATCGTTCATATTTTTTATGGTATTCGGAAGAGATTTTACCCGGGAAACAGGAAGGTTCATCAAAGCACCGGCGGAAGTTTTTACCGCATCCGCATTTATCCTTGCCGCTCCCTTTTCGGGTATGACGATCCCGTTAAAACCCAGACATTCTGCAGATCGCGCAATTGCCCCAAAATTTCGCACATCTGACACCCCTTCAAGTATGAGGAATAAAGGATCATTCCCACTTTCATAGATTCGTGTAATTAGTTCCTGAAAAGGGTAATAGGTAATTTCAGAAATAAATGCGATGATCCCCTGATGATTCTTTCGGGTGATCTTATTCAGTTTTTCAAAAGGCACAAACTGAAAAGGTATCTCCCTTTCCCGCACAAGGCTGAATAATTCCTGAAGTGTTTCACCATCGGTTTTTCTCGCAATTAAAACTTTGTCCAGTTCTTTACCAGATCTTATGGCTTCTGTTACAGCATGGACACCAAAAATAAAATCCTTGTTCTTTATCACCTAATTTTAATAATTCAATGAATAAATCTTACCTTCTCTCCAGCTATTCACTGCTTCTGCCCAGAGTGAAGTTGAGCTGCTTTTCCTGTCCAGAACATAATTATTGTAGGAAAACCGGTTTTCCCTCCGGTTAAAAATAAATTCCACAGGGCTTCGCGACCGGGCAGTCAAATAAACCCATTTCTCCTGGTCAGGTTGTTTTTCAAGAATATCGGGAGGTCCAAAGATCATATAGATCATACCCCGGTCTGTTTTCCATCCTTCCTTATATGAAGAAAAGTATAAATTGGAATAGAGTACCCTGTTATAATAAACCCGGATCAGCTCTCTGGCATCATCCATATTTCCGGCTGCTTCCAACCAAAAATTATCGATGGCCAGTTTCCGATTTGGCTCCATGCGCAGGTCCCGGAATTCGGCAGAGGAAGTCAGGTATACCAGGGGAGGAAGAAGATCATTGGTGGTTTTGGAACGGGGAAAACTATCTCCAAAGTTAAAAAGACTTAATCCTCTATCTGTTCCTCCTTCCATTTTAAATGCATATATTCCCAGTTCATCCAGGGAATACCTCATGGTATCATTATAGGGCAATACCCAGCTGGAGTCGGGAGGTTCCTGTAAAGGAATTTGGGGAGCGGATGAAAAAACTGGCCGTGGAAGGGTGCGATCCATGCTGTAGTAATCGATATAAATGCTATCATAACCCATCCGGTTATAGGAAATCCTGAATTCCTCGTCACTCGTAAAAGTTCTTGTAAATAAAGGATATCCGGTGTTGACCGATAGAACTCTGAAATTTTGATCTCCTAAAGGATGCCGCTTGTCAACAACGAGATAATCCCGGGTTACGGTTCCCCTGTTTTCATCCTCCAAATCAATTCTAATCGTATATCTTTTCCCGATTTTCGCCTTAAGCGGAAGAGCAGAAAAATAACTGTTCCCTGTGTCTTTTCTTCTCAATACCTTCCGAACTGAGGCCGAATCGCTTACAGCCTTGAAGTTATTATTATTCCCGACCTCAAAAAGATAAAATTTAATGGTCATATAAGCCAGATATTCACCGGTTTCGTTGGCCTGATTAAAAAGAAGTTCAGCCGGGTAAATTCTTATATACACAACCGTACTGGAATCATTAATGTGATGGACATTAAAATCAGGATGCAAACTACTACGGCTCGGATTATAAACATCGGCCATATTCCTGTCCATCCTTTGCATGGTTTGCGGGGCCTGACAGGAAAACAAGCCGGTCAGAAAGGCAAACAACACCAGAAAAAAGAATATGTGTAACTTTTGAATCATAATTTTTACTAAATTACTTAAAATCTCTCTTGTTTCAAGTTTTCAAGCTCAATATGAGCAGACTCCCATTCTTTCATTTTCACATCCAGTTTATTTTTTACCTCTCCATACCTGTCAAATAATTCATGATTGTCAATATTTTCAGGTTTTGAAAGAAGCATACCCATTTCTTCAATATCCCTCTCCAGTTGTTCAATCTGCTGTTCAACACTGCCTAATCTGTTCTCCGCCTTTCGAAGTTTACGATCGAGCGCTTTCATTGTCTCAAATCGTATTTTATTTTCGGAATCTCCGCGATCCCCATCTTCCGTTTTCGTCTTACTCTTTTTTTCCAGCTCCCGCAAGGAATTCATTTTCCTGCGCTCAAGAAATTGCCGGATTCCACCCAGGTGTTCCTTAAGATTTCTGTTGCGAAATTCATAAACCTTATCCACAAGACCATCGAGAAAATCTCTGTCATGACTTACAACAATTAATGTACCATCATAATTTGACAATGCCATTTTTAAAATGTCCTTTGAACGCATATCCAGATGATTGGTGGGCTCATCCATCAGCAGAACGTTATTTGACCTCAATAGCATCACCGCAAGTGAAAGTCTGGACCTCTCACCACCTGAAAGTACCTTTACTTTTTTATCCACATCTTCACCACTGAAGAGGAAAGCCCCGAGTATATCTCGCATTTTATTCCTTATCTCACCGGTAGCAACAGCATCGACAGTTTCAAAGATGGTTTTGGACTCATCCAGCAACTCGTCCTGATTTTGAGCAAAATATCCCATTGATAAGTTTTGTCCCATTTTCATCTCCCCCTGATAATCAAGAGATCCTGCGATAATCTTCATTAAGGTTGTTTTCCCTTCCCCGTTTTTTCCCACGAATGCAACCTTTTCTCCCCGTTCAAGAAGAAAATCTACATTCTTCAGTACTACATTTTCGCCATAGGATTTTGACAAATTCTCAATTTTGCAAACCACTCTTCCGGAACGTGGTGAAGGAGGAAACTTGACATTCATCTGTGCTTCGTCTGTTTCTTCCACCTCAATTCTTTCCAGCTTCTCCAGTTGCTTAATTCTGGATTGTACCTGAACAGCTTTGGTTGCTTTGTACCGGAATCGTTCTATAAACTCTTTAGTCTCCCTGATCATCTTTTGCTGATTCTGAAAAGCTGCCATTTCCTGTTCACGCCTTTCCTCACGGTATTCCATAAACTTTGAGTAAGGGAGCCTGTAATCTATTAACTTTCCAAGGCTTATTTCCAATGTACGATTGGTGACTTTATCGAGGAAAGCCCGATCGTGGGAAATCATTATAAGGCTTCCGCTATAGTTTGACAAATAATCCTCAATCCATTGTATAGACTCAATATCAAGATGATTAGTAGGCTCATCAAGTAGAATATGATCCGGTTTCCGCAGAAGAATCTTGGCAATCTCAATCCTCATTCTCCACCCCCCGCTAAACTCAGATGTTTGCCGGCTCATATCCTCCGAATTGAAACCCAAACCGATTAAAGTTTTTTCAACATTGGCGTGAAGGCCGGCTCCTCCATGCATCTCAAATTGTTCATTCAGGGAAGCAAGCCTTTCAATGATGTTTAAATATTCAGCAGACTCGTAATCATCACGTTCGGCAAGCTCAAGATTGAGCCTTTGGATTTCTTTTTCCATCGATATGATTTCCTCAAACGCACCCACAGCTTCCTCATAAACCGTTTTTCCATCCATATGTTTCATCTGCTGCGGAAGATAACCCACCGAAGCATTACTGGACATTACCACTTTTCCATCAGAAGGTTCCTGAATACCCGATATTATCCGCAAAAGAGTGGTTTTTCCTGCTCCGTTTTTCCCAACAAGTCCAATTCTGTCCCGATCGCCGATTTGAAAGGATATTCCGTCCAGTAAGACTTTACCTCCAAATCTTACCGATATGTTGTCAACTGAAATCATAACCTTTTATATTGAACAAAATCTTTAAATAATGGTTAAGCATACAAGATTTTTTCATTTACATTTCTAAAATACCTTCTTAAGATTGAGGTGCGAAATTAAAACGAAGAATTAACAAAACATAACCAAAATAAAATGAATAATTCAATAATCTTTTTTCTGACAGGATTAATCCTTGGAGGCCTGGTTACCGGATTTGCCATTTATAAATCAAGTCCGGAATTATTTCTCAAAGAAGATCAGAGTAAATATAATTTTGAGGAATCAATTGCCATTCTGGAGGAAGAAATCCAGGAAAGAGGATGGTCCATTCCAAAAAAGCATGATCTTCAGGCTACCCTGATAAAATTTGGCAAACAAGATATCCAAAAAGTTACCGTAATTGAATTATGCAACCCTGATCTCGCGGCAAATATCCTGGCAGATGATGAAGCAAAAATTGTCTCAAACATGATGCCCTGTCGAATTGCTCTTTATCAGAAATCGGACGGTAATACCTACTATTCAAGAATGAATTCATCCCTAATGGCCAAAGCAATGGGAGGAATTGTTCAGGAGCAAATGACTATAGCCGATGAAGAAGTGGAGAATATGCTGCAACTAATCGAAATTGAAAATTAATAAGCACACGCTATTCGGAAAATTTACAAAAAACTCCATTTTCCCATTTTTGTCCCTAACTTTGCAGTCCTGAAATCAGGTTCAAAAGGATTACATCGTCTGCTTCGGTGCTGTTATCAATACTTATTCTTATTCACAGAGATGAGATTTGATATCCGCAATATGCCGGACAACTATCTGTAAAAACCGATCCTTTTCGCCTTAACCGGAGTATTTGAAAAAAAGAAATCGTGGGCAGAAGAAAATTACCTTTTTTCGAAAAAGTGGAAATAACAGACATGGGAGCGGAAGGAAAAGCGCTCGCAAGAATCAACGATAAAGTTGTGTTTACAAGATATGCAGCTCCCGGAGATATTGTCGATTTGCAGGTTATTAAGAAGCGTAAAAAATACATGGAAGCCAAAATTGTGTGCTTTCACAAATACGCAGAGATCAGGGTTCAGCCTTTTTGTGAACATTTCGGCATTTGTGGAGGATGCAAATGGCAACATATCCCCTATACCATTCAGGCGGAAAACAAACAAAAACAGGTGGCGGAAACTTTAAGAAGGATCGGAAAGCTTGAGCTGCCTGAGGTACATCCTATCTTAAGATCTGAAAATGAAACTTTTTACAGAAACAAACTTGAGTTCACTTTTTCAACACACCGGTGGTGGAACCAGGAAGAAGTCGATTCAGGAAAAGAATTTTCAGATACAAGAGCGCTTGGATTTCATGTACCTGGATTATTTGATAAGGTAGTGGACATTAATAAATGCTGGCTTCAACCGGAGCCCAGTAACAAAATAAGAAATATCATCAGGGAATACAGCCTAAATAATGATCTGGAATTTTTTAACCAGAAAGAACACGGGGGTTTTATGAGAAACCTGATCATAAGAACCTCATCGGGAGGGGAAGTAATGCTTATCCTTTCCTTTTATAAGGAAAACAAGAAGAAAAGAGAAAAACTGTTGAAGCATATTGAAAATGAATTCCCGGATATCGATTCTTTGCTATATGTTATCAACTCAAAAGGGAATGATACCTTATATGATCAGGATATAAAAGTATTCAAAGGCAGGGATTATATTGTAGAAGAAATGGAAGATCTGAAGTTTAAAATTGGCCCCAAATCTTTCTTCCAAACCAATACAAAGCAGGCTCTTGCTCTTTACCAGACCGCCCGGAGTTATGCTGAGATAAAACCGGATGAGATCGTTTATGATCTTTACACCGGTACCGGAACCATTGCAAATTTCATCGCCAGAAAGGCAAAAAAAGTGGTGGGAATCGAATCTGTTCCCGAAGCGATCGAAGACGCCAAGATAAATGCTGACATCAACGGAATTACAAATACTTCTTTTCATTCCGGTGATATCAAGGATCTGCTCAGCGAAGATTTTTTTTCCAGGCATGGAAAACCCGATGTAATCATTACCGATCCACCAAGAGCAGGAATGCACAAAAATGTGGTTGAACAAATACTGAAAACCGGTGCCGACAGGATTGTATATATCAGTTGCAATCCTGCTACTCAGGCCCGGGATCTTGAACTTCTCAACTCAGCATACAAAGTCACAGATGTACAGCCGGTTGACATGTTTCCTCATACCCATCATGTGGAAAACATCGTGAGATTGAAAAAAACAGCAAAACAGCCATTAAAGCTTATCTTCTAAAGACTAAAAATGTAATCCTCTCATTTTTGCTTTTTCCTTACTCCTCCCGGGAGCTTCACATTTGGCCAATCATTGCTGAAGTCAAGCCAGTACTGATTAATTGTTTCTTTAATGTCTTTTCTTAATATCCACAAGCCTAACAAGTTAGGAATTGTCATTATTGCAATGGTGATATAGGAAAGATTCCAAACTATGGTAGTATCTGCGAAAGCCGCGAAAAAGAAAGCGATAACATATATAAAGCGGTAGGTCATTACCCAGCGGGTACCAAAAAGATAGGTAACCGCTCTTCCTCCATAGTAGGACCATGAAATAGCCGTTGAAAATGCAAATAACAATAAACCGATGGAAACAATATACTGTCCGTAATTGCCTAAAAAGCTATGATTGAAGGCTTCTGTTGTCAATGGAGCACTATGAATGAGTGAGTTTCCCCAAACCCTTACCGATTCATTGTTATTTTGCAAACTTCCATTTACAACATTTAACCTCCCTGTAAAAAGTTCATGGTTTACCTTCACTTCCACATTCTCTGCCAGGGAGCGGGCATGAATAAAACTTACCTCATTTTGTACTTGCCCATCAACAATGTTAAGCTCCCCGGTAAATGTGGGCAAGGGATCTTTACCATGAACATGTGCTCTGAGCTGTGTGATGTCCTGTTTTGAATCATCTGAAATATTCATGGCGATGATTTCCAGATCAGCATCTTCAAAACGATTGTAGATTTTATCATTCCACACACCTGAAGATAGCAACACAAGTCCTGTAAGCATACAAATGATAATGGTATCAATGAAAGGCTCTAGAATGGCTACCATCCCTTCCGATACAGGTTCATGAGCCCTGGCCGCGGAATGCGCTATGGGGGCAGAACCCTGCCCGGCCTCATTGGAAAAAAGCCCCCTGTTCACCCCTTTATTGAAGGTAAAAGCAAAACCGGCACCCAGGAAACCTCCAACAGCAGCACTCCCGGTAAAAGCATCGGCAAAGATGGAGACAAAAGAAGGCCCAATATTGCTGAAATTGGTAAAAATTACAAACAAAGCCCCCAGAAAATAAATCAGTGCCATGGCAGGAACCAGTGTAGACGTCACCTTAGCAATTCGCTTTATTCCTCCAATTATCACAGCACCCAGCAAAATGGCCAGGATTCCTCCTGTAACAATTTTATTGAACCCAAAAGTATCGAAAAGAGAATCAGAAATACTATTGATCTGGGGTAAACTTCCTGTGCCAAAAGAAGAGAGGATAGTAGCAAATGCAAAAAATGCACCGAGCCAGACCCCGGTTTTAATAACCTTACCCTTTGATGTGGTGATATTTAAACGTTTTTTCATGTAATACATAGGGCCTCCGGAAATGGACCCATCTGGGAGTATATCCCGGTATTTGTGGGAAATGGTAACCTCCACAAACTTGGTCGTCATTCCCAATAAGGCGGTTATCAGCATCCAGAATAATGCAGCAGGTCCGCCCAGATGAATAGCAAGAGCAACACCTGCAATGTTCCCGGTACCCACAGTTCCAGACAAAGCGGTAGTAAGTGCCTGAAAATGTGAGGTGTCTCCAATATCTCCTTCCTTGTCAAATCTTCCCCTTACAATTTTCAGCGCATGGCCAAAGTATCGTATTTGAGGAAATCCCAGGTAAAAGGTAAAGAATATACCTGTCCCCAGAAGAAAAAATACAAACCATTGATGGCCTCCAATATACTGATCCAGCCACAGAAGAAATTCGTTGACTTTTTGCATTATAGATAGTTTTTGGTTCGGAGTGAGCAAATATAAGAAAAAATGGGAATTGGTGAGGGATAAGCTGTAAACACTGACTGCCAATTGAAATTAAGTTATTATTTTTAGCGGATAAGGGTAGGACTTGTTTTTTATTTTTTATTTTTAAGCATATTTTTCATCATAAATCATTCGCAATCTTTCAAAATGAAAAAATATCTAATTCTCCTAATCCTCAACTTTGTTTTGTTACCTCTTTTTTCACAGGACTTTGTCCGTTCCAAATTCGAAAAATCGGAAGGCTTTCCATCTGAACAATACCGCTCAATGACTTTTAACGGATCCTGGTGCTGGTTTTCCGATCCCCGTGCGGTATACTATGAAGGCAAACACAAACGCAGCTATACCGGGTGGGTAGATAATTACGGGGATATACATATTGCTTATTTTGATCATGAAACCCGGGAGATAAGCTCAAGGGTAGTATTCGACAGTCTTGAAATTGATGACCATAACAATCCTTCCCTGTTATTTGACAGGGAAGGCAGGTTGCTTGTGTTTTTCAATATGCACATGAGGGGAGTTCAGCCCCTGTTCCTGATAAAATCGAAAGAACCGGAAAGCATAGAGAAATGGGGGAAGGTAAAGGAACTTTATTTGAATGATGAAGAATTATCGGGAATGGGCAGGATGAATCATACCTACACCAATCCTGTAAGACTTAGTGCTGAAAATGACAGAATTTATCTTTTCTGGAGGGGTATTGACGGCAAACCTTCCTACTCTTTTTCCGACGACAATGGAGAAACCTGGGCAAAAGGAAAAATATTTTTCATGCCGGAGCGGATTTATGGTTTCAGAAGACCCTATACAAAAATTTATTCCGATGGCAAGGATAAGATCCATATAACGCTTACTGACGGCCATCCAAGAAAAGAAAAAGAAAACAATATTTATTACATGTATTACCATGCAGGGGCGTTTTATAAAGCCAACGGGAGAAAGATTAAGGATCTCGATGATGAGCCGGTTCTTCCTGCTGAAGCCGACCTGGTATATGATGCCGGTAAGGATGGAACAAAATCGTGGAACTGGGATATTGCAGTTGACGCGGATGAAAAACCCATCATTGCTTATGCAAAATTTCCTGATGACAGCACCCATATTTATTGTTATGCTGTGTGGAGTGGAAAAGAATGGAAAAACCATGATCTTGTGAATTCGGGGGGTTGGTTTCCGGAAACTCCGGCGGGAAAAATTGAGCCCGAACCCAATTACTCGGGAGGCATGAACATAGATCATGAATCCCCTGGTGTCGTCTATCTTTCAGTGAAGCGCGACAGTATTTTTGAAATCGAAAAATGGCAAACCCAAAATGAAGGAAAATCCTGGAGAATTGAAAGAATAACATCCGGATCTGAAAAACATAATGTCCGACCTTTTGCTGTTCGGGGAGCTACTGAAGGAAACCCCCTTCAAGTCTTATGGATGCAAAATACAAAATACCTTCATTTTGCTTATCATTCGAAACTCAGAGAACTGGGAGGAAACTTCAGGGACAGGTTTCACTCATCAATAAAAACGGATATTCTTTCTCCCGAGATTAGCAATCCTTTCCATAAAAAAGCCATAGAAGATATAATGATCAGAACGGCCGACTGGCAGCTGGCCAATCCAAAGTACAACGCACATCCCCTGGACTGGCATTATGGTGCCCTGTACACGGGGATACGACAGCTTTATGAATTGACAGGAAAAGACCGTTATCTGGATGAATTGATCAATATCGGGCAATGGTACAATTGGAAACCCCTGGATGATATTTTCCATGCAGACAGGTTAACCATTGTGGATATTTGGGGGTGGATTTATGAGCTGACAGCTAATCCCAGAGTAATTGATAAAGCAAAATGGGCCATGGATATTCATCTGGCAAGAAGGTATAAACAGGCAACGGATGTTTCTTTCAAAAAAAATCCTTACAAATTTGAATGGTGGACCTGGTGCGATGCCCTTTTTATGGCTCCTCCATCTTTTGTTCAGATGTGGCAGGTTACCGGTGAGGAAAAATACCTGGAATACATGGATACCCAGTGGTGGAAAACTTCTGATTATTTATACTCAAAGGAAGATTCTCTTTATTTCCGCGATGACAGATATTTCGAGGAAAAAACAGAAAACAACAAAAAAGTCTTCTGGGCAAGAGGAAATGGCTGGGTGATAGCGGGGCTTGCCAGAATCCTTGAACGATTACCAGAGGATTATGAAGGAAGGAAAAGGTTTGAGGACCAATACCGTGAGATGGCTTATAAACTTTTGTCTATCCAGGGGGAGGACGGATTATGGCGGGTAAGCCTTCTTGACCCTGAATATCTGAATATAGGTGAATCGAGTGGTTCTGCATTCTTCACTTTTGCTCTGGCATGGGGCATCAATCAAAAACTAATTGATGACCGGCATAGGGAAAATGTAGAAAAGGCATGGGCAGCCCTTTGTGACAATGTAAATGAAAGCGGAAGACTCGGATATGTTCAGCAGGTGGCCGGAAGTCCTTATCCATTTTATGAAGAGGAATTTCATGTTTATGCCACGGGAGCCTTCCTGCTTGCAGGAAGTGAAATTTACAAAATGGTGGATTGAACAACTCATTTCTAAAAATATCCTGATCGAAGAGAAAATCATTCGT
Source organism: uncultured Bacteroidaceae bacterium (assembly GCA_964595055.1). Classification (GTDB taxonomy): domain Bacteria; phylum Bacteroidota; class Bacteroidia; order Bacteroidales; genus CAYRTD01. Next base: position 17,156 of record CAZQOV010000053.1, read on the forward strand.
CTTTCTCCAACTTTATCCGGGTTTTTGGAAGGTATTGGGGATAGTTTTCCCGAAGGAAACCAATTAACTCCTCGCGAATGTGGACCCGCAAATCCCAGGCTGTAGGGGAATCGGGAGCAGACATCAGTGCGCGGATTTCCATCATCCGGTCGGTGGCGTTTGTAACCTGCATAACGGCAACATTTCCGTCCCATAAGCTTGTCTTTTTGACCATCTCAAGAAAGGCTTCCCGCAGCTTTTCAACGGGCAGTTCATAATCGGAATAAATAAACACACTTCCCAGAATATCTGAGGAAACACGGGTCCAGTTCTGAAAGGGTTTTTCAATGAAGTAGGTAGTAGGCAGAATTAATCTTCGCTTATCCCAGATCCTGAGAACAACATAGGTAAGGGTAATTTCTTCAATCCATCCCCATTCCCCTTCAACTACCAGCACATCATCAAGTCGAATGGGTTGGGTTATTGCAAGCTGAAAGCCTGCAAGTATGCTTCCGATAACCCTTTGTGCGGCAAGACCAAGAATGATACCAGCTATACCTGCTGAGGCAAACAAACTGACACCCAGACTCCTGATCGATTCAAAAGTCATGAGGGCCAGTGCTACTGCAATAAAAATAATAAGAAAGACGAGAATCCGCTCAATGATCCTGAACTGTGTCATTATTTTCCTGACCTTAAGATTATCTTTTTGACTTATATCCAGGCGATTAAACATTATTGCCCTTCCGATTCTGATTGCATTTATGGTAATCCAGGCCACAGCAAAGATGATGAGAATCTTCAAAAGATCTTTTGAAACTTTTAGGATATCGGTATTCGAAAATATGAGTTCAATGTTCAGGCTAAGTGCGATGATAATAATTAAGAAAGTAAAAGGAAGTAAAGCTTTTCTGAAAATACCTTGTCCCCTGCTTTTCTCTTTTGCCAAACGTAATTCTTTACGAATTTTAGAAACAATATACCAACCGATGCTTATGGATGCCAGTATTACAGCAACCGTAATAATCAATGAATCAAATTCTTCTGCCTGAAGATGAAATTTTTCCAGCATCTCATATTTCTTTTTGAGAGTGAGAATTTACAAAAAGTATATTGCCCATTTCTTCAAAGCCCATAAATAAATTGACACCCTGATGTTTTACCGCGTCTTTCCTGAATCCAATGAGGGTAAGACCTGCCTCCCAGCTTTTTTGGTTCACGATTTTTTTGTAACCTGTCTCCGGATCTTCAGGAATGATTTCAATGTTTTTGATGGTGATAGGCAGTCGGCCATTGACTATTAAATCTTCAAGTTGTTTTCGGTTTTCTTCCTCTTTCCCCTGCTTACACAGGTCAAAGATTTTAATGTTACTCTTTCTCCAATCTTGATGCCCCAATATGATAAAACTCATAAGAATAAGTAAATTAGAATTTTCCTGATCCGTACTTCTAATCCATACATGAATATCTTTTTTGAATTCGAAAGGTTTTTTACTTGAGCCCAGGATACAAACATCAAATTTTCCTGCTTTTACAAG
>CAZQOV010000054.1:0-18503 GCA_964595055.1 uncultured Bacteroidaceae bacterium
AAATAGTTTTGTATCTGGATCATTAGAATATTTTTGTTCTGCAATTAAAAAGTTATTTAAAGCTTTATCTTCATTACCTTTTTTTAATTCAATTGAACTACTTAGTGAATAAAGTAAAGCCATATTAATAAAAAATGGAGTCGGAATTGTATCCAATATAGCTTTTGCTTCATTTATATATCTTTCTGCCTTATAGTAATCCTCCTTTGTATAATATAAAGTTGCTTTATTATAGTAAACTGCAACAAGTCTCGATAGAGCATCTTTATTTTTTTTATAAATCATTTCAGCTTTATCATAATATTCAAGTGCTAAATCTGCCCGAAAAGTTCTTTTACTCAAAATACCAAGATTCGAATAGGTATTCGCAATACTTCTTAGATTATCTGTTTTATATATTTTTTTTAATTCTAAAACTTCTTTTAGAATTATTTCAGACTCATAATAGAATCCTTCTTCATAAAGTTCTGTAGCTTTTTTGTTCTTGACCGAAATAAGACTATCCTTATCGTAAATAGAAACCAGTGGACTTGAATTACTTTCAATCCAGTTTATAAAAGATACAGAAAATATGACCAATATTATTTTCCCGTTAATCATTTTTAAAAATAATTCAAGGTAAAAATGCGAAAACTTTTGATTTTTTCGAAAAAAAATACATTTCATAACGATTAGAAAATCAGTGGTTAGTAAAAATTTAATAAAAAAAATAAAAAAAAGTTGCTTTTTGAGGGTAAGGTTTGGGCCATAAATGGAATTAACTAATGAGAACAAAAATTAACCCCAAAAAAAAACGAGATGAAAACTTTATTTTCTTTCTTCAACGGAAAAACTGAAAGTGCAGCATTAAGCAGTTTTGAAAATTCAGCATTATCAATGAATGTAATGAACAAAGTTATAGGAGGCGATAATGATCCAACTACTGACATTTGGATTCCGGATGAAGATGAAGGAGCTAAGTAAGGAGAGCTTATTTTCGCGATAATTATTGGCTTTTTGAGATTTTTTCAAGGGCTGAGAGATTTTAGCCTGCAGGAGCAGGATAAAAAGACATTTTTAATGGAGTAATCCCTAACCGGGAGTATTGCATCGGGATGAGAATATAATAGCATGGTTTCACACGCTTGCATGTTTGTATACCTGTGTTTCTGCAGATGGTACAGGAATGCAAACAAAATCATGAGAAGCTGTGCCGATATAAAAATATAGTTATGTTTTGTTTAATTATTAATTCATGAAAAGATGGACAAGAACAAACACCTAATCTCCAGATACCTGGAGGGCGAGATGGATCCCATCGAGGCCACCGGGTTTGAGGAGTCTCTGGAGAATGATCCGGAGTTGAAAGAGGAGGTGGATCTCTACCGGGAGGTTGAGGCGGCAATAGCCGATACCGAAGCCCTGGATTTAAGGGCTCAGCTCGACGAGATCCATGAGGAACTGACCCCACAACTGGAAAAAATGAAGAAGAAGTCATCAAAACAGGTGCTTCGCTATGCGGTAGCTGCCTCTATCGCTGTGATTATCAGCCTTGGAACTTATTCTTTATTCTTTAAAAAGGTCGATAACAACAAGATTGTTACAGAATTTTACAAGCCTTACGATGTAACACTTGTGAATCGTTCCGCGAATACCAGCATCACGCCACTGATGAGGGAAGCTCTGTATAAATATGAATCCAGTGAATATGAAGATGCGATTGTCCTGTTCAAGGAAATCCTTGAGGCGAATCCTCAAATGACGGCATCCTATCTGTATTCCGGAATATCTTATCTGGAAATAGAGCAGTTCAAAAATGCTGAAAAATCTTTTATTGCCTTGCTGGAGCATAATGATAACCTCTACATGGAGCAGGCCGACTGGTATCTTGGTATGGTTTATCTCTTAAATGATGAGAAGGATAAAGCCAGGATGCAATTCCGGAAGATAAAAAATGATGAGGGATACTACCGGGACGAGGCCAAAAAGATACTTCGCAAACTGGGAAAGAAATAATATTGTGGAATAATATGCTATGGCCATGAGGAAGGATAAACCTACATATATGGAGTTGCTCAAAGAGGTTGCAGAGCTCAGAAAACGATTATCGGATCTTGAAGCCAGCCTGACCGAAAACAAAGGACAGTCAGACCAGCTTAAGACGCGTTTTTTGACTTTGGTATCTCATGAGATACGTACACCCTTAAATGCTATCCTTGGTTTTTCTAATCTTATGGTTGATAAAAATCTCCCTTATGATAAAAGGCAAGAATATTTTGAGCATATCCACCATAATTCCGATAATTTGTTGAATCTGGTCGATTCCATGATCGATGTATCGCTGCTGGAAGCGAAAAAACTGACAATTAAAAAGGAGAAATTTCATCTTCACAACTTGTTGCACCAAATTTATAGTTATTATAGTATTGAAAAGCACAAAATGGGGAAAGCTCATCTGGTAATTCTGCTTCACAAGGGATTACCGGATCAGGATTTTTTCATTTATTCGGATCCATACCGACTTAAGCAGGTGCTTTCTCAATTTTTGCATAATGCATTGAAATTTACTTCCAGGGGGATCATTGAATTTGGATATCAATTACAAGCCGGGGAAGGAAAGATCCAATTCTTTATAAAAGACAGTGGCAAAGGGATTCTCTTTGAAAAAACTCAGTCCATCTTTGATAAATTCGAGAAGCTCGAAAAGAACGGCAATATTGCCGGAGGAGTGGGATTAGGTCTTACCCTGGCAAAAGGTTTGATTGAATTGCTTGGCGGAAATGTTGAGTTTGAAACAAATCTTACTCATGGAACTACTTTCCATTTTACCATAGATTATTTGCATCAAGGGGTTGATGCTTCTAATCTGACCTTAAAGCTTGATGAAGTGCTTGTTTGATTTGAGGTTAATTTTTTGTTCTGACGTTCTTTATGAAATTTTTTATTGAAAAATCTTGCTAAGCGGGATAATAATTAAGGGGTTAGTTATTATCCCGGAAGAATATCGTTCATTATAGTGTTTTAGGGTTCATTTTTTTGTTACTCGCGTTCTTTTCACGGTTGAATCATCTGTTGTTTAAAAAGGCAGGTCATCAAATTCCTGGGTTTCACCGGAAGATGAAAAATCTTCTTCATCCGGCATCGGAGCTTGATTGTTAAAGCTTGTCTGGTCCGTTGCTGTGGGCGATTGGTCCAGGTTGATTTTGTCAATTTTCCAGGCTTCAAGGTTGGTGAAATAGTTTACTTTACCCTCTTTCTCCCATTTCCGTCCTCGGAGGTTAAAATTAACTTTGAGTTCATCACCTATTTGGAAAGGATCCAGGATGGCACATTTGTCCTGAATAAGTTGAAATTTGATGTAATCTATAAATTCGAATCCGTTTGAGTTTTCTTTCTTTTCAAGAACGAACTCACGTTTTTTAAACTTATCACTGATTGTAACTACATTGTATTTTTCAATCAGTCTGCCTGAAATTTCGTAACTCATAATATTTAATTTTTTTGTTGAAGATCACTTTTTGACAAATTATCCTCGAAAGAAAAAGGTTAGAGAGCGCTCTAACCTTTTTCTGTTTATGTCAAAATCCTTAAAATCTCAGCGTTGGATTTTATTTTTTTTTCATTTATTTTATTTCCAGCAATTCAACTTCGAAGATCAGGGTGGTGTTACCTTGGATCAGCTCATTTCTTTGAGTCGGTCCATAAGCCAGATCACTGGGAATATACAATTTCCATTTTCCACCCACCTGCATCATCTGAAGCGCTTCTGTCCATCCTTCGATAACCTGATCAACAGCAAAAGTTGCCGGTTCACCACGCTCAACAGAACTATCGAAGACCGTACCATCAATCAGGGTTCCATGATAGTGAACCACAACAGTGTCAGTCTCAGCAGGGGAGGGACCACTGCCTTCTTCAAGGACTTCATATTGCAAACCAGAATCTGTAACCTTAACCTCTTCTCTTTCTTTGTTTTCGGCTAAAAATTTCTCTCCTTCTTCCAGGTTTTTCCGTGCATCAGACTGACTTTGTTCTTCCATCTTTTGTGACTGCTGCATAACAAATTGCTGGATGGCCATCTGTGCTTCCGTACGTGTAAATACCTCTTCATTGGCATCAAATCCGTCTTTAACACCGCTGATGAATGTGCTAACAGGAAAATCATCTTCCAATCCAAATTGGTTTATATAATCGGTAAGTCCCATTCCAAGATCTAATCCTGAACCGTATGCAAACGTGTCAACTTCAGTTTCAATATCTGCAGGGGTATAACTTTTTACAGGAAAAAAAGACCCTAAAGCATAGCCTGCAATAATTGCGATAATTGCAACAATAACGATTAATACTTCTTTTTTCATTTTTATTGGTTTTTTAATTTAAATGAGGTGCGAAGTTAGTACTATTAATTTACAGAAAAAAATTATTTAATTGTTCTTAACATATGGCGTTTCCCTCGAGGGCCTGGTAATTTTTCCAGGGAAAAACCGACCGCTTTTAAATTTTGCTTCACTACACCTTTCACCGAATAGGTCACCAGAATTGCCCCTTTTTGCATCGCGTTAAATATATTGCGGAATACATCACAACTCCAGAGTTCAGGTTGAACATCCGGGGAAAAGGCATCAAAATATACCAGATGTAAGCCATCGGGAGGGGTGAAATTTTTGAGATCTACTTTGCTTTTAAAAAAATGAAATCCTTCGATGAGCTGCACCGGTTTTTCCCAGTCTGAAGAATGAATTTTCTGATACACTTCCGGGTAGTTATCCTCTGAATGTATAAAATTGAGTTTCATCCATTCTGCTTTTAAAAGGGGGTATTTTTCAATCGCATAATAATTCACTCTGGTTGATCCCCAAATATTCTGAACACTGAGATAGGCATTTAAGCCGGTTCCAAGTCCGATTTCCAGAATGTTAAGCTGTTTGGTATTCTTCTTTTGAAAAAAGTTTAGCCCTGCTTTGATGAAAATATGTTCAGATTCAGTTCTGGCGCCAAATTTTGAATGATAATGTTCATCTAATTCTTCAACATAAATCGTGGGTGATCCATCTTCCGATATGGTAATTTCTCTTTTCATCAGCTCACAAATTTAACATTATAATGCTTATGCACGTATCATCAAGTTTGAGGTTATAAATCCTTTGGGTTTGCCTGATCTAATTCCTGGCTTATACATCATGCACTTCCGGTAATGATGGAAAAAATACCTTCATAAACGTATACTCCACCAAATATCGGTTTACTTTCTTTTTCCTAATCCTGTTTTTAGGTTGCAATTTTTGTAAACCTATTTCAGGACGAATCACACCTCAATTTCTCCAATCTCTAAATAATATACTATCCTAATATAACATGTAAAAAAATAAATAAGATATTGAAAAATAAATATAAATATATAAGTAATAGTTATTATATTTGTTATATGAAAATGCCTTCCTTGCAATATTATAGGATTAAAAAGGGAAATGATGACAGTAGGTTCAAAATAATTTTATCCATTTCCTGGGAGGGCAATCGGATAATCTATTATACCGGAATTATCATAAAAGATTATCAATGGGATTCGCAAAGGCATGAATTTCAGTATATTGAAAACAAGGATGCCCTTAATAACAGTCTCCGGGCATTTAAAAAACTGGTGATAAGTCTTTACCGATCCTTGTCCATTCGTTATGGAGAAGTTACGCGCAGGCATTTTAAAGACGAACTTGCCAAAATGAAAATGAATCCTGGATATATTCTAACCGAGGCGTTTATAAAATTTATTTCAGAAAATGAGCCAAGCTGGAGTAAAAATACCTTTTTGAAAGCCCGAAGTTTTTACCGGAAACTTGCACGTTTCATTGAACTTTATCAACCCTCATGCAGTCTGGAAGCTGTGGATAGAAACTTCTTAAAAGACCTGGATACTCATTTTATGATGGAGGGACTCGGATTTTCCAGCCGGTATTCCTATTTAAACCTTTTCAAATGGTTTTTGTCATGGGCGAAGAAAGAAAACATGTTAATAAATGATGATTTCAGAGACTTTTCATTGGCTGGGATCCGTAAGGAAACAGAAATAAACCTTACTCTGCCTTATTTGAGAAAGGAAGAACTGATTAAAATGTATCGTTCGGAACCCGGAATCCGAAAACTGGAACATTGTCGCGACATATATTGTTTTATGGCTTTTACGGGTTGCCGTTTTGATGAAATGAATGCCCTTAGGTCGAGACATATATCGGAGGAAAGTATTGAGATTCCTGGAAAAAACCCACGGACTATACCTTTGAATAAATTTGCACAGGAGATTATTGGACGATACCGCAATAAATATTACAGAGGAGGTACATTTTTTCCGGTTTATACCAAAATGACTTTAAATAAATACATGCGAGAATTAGCTGTTTTTCTTAACTTTGATCGTAAGCTAAGGATAAGGCGGCGAGGGAACATCGTTGTGGCCTTATTATGGGAGGCTATCACCATAAATTCTGCCAAATGGACTTTTCAGGCGAATGCTATAAGTCTGGGTTTGCCCCCGGAAATTGTACAGAAATGGACAGGAATAAAAAGTTCCGGTTCATATAGAAGGATGATGAAAGAAAGCAGCGAATGGATAGAGCAAAGCCTGATCTTAATTAATAAGAACTATGAGGACACATTATGATCTTCTGGGAATGGCCATGAATGATTATTATCAGGGAAACCGGAACGCTAAAATCAAAATTCATTCTCCCGACTTTGAGGAGGATGAGATTAGTGTTAGCTGGTATTTCAGGCCCTATGATCTAATGCCAGTGGTCGAAAAGAAAGCGCTTGAGTATTGCCGTGGGAAAATTCTTGATATTGGTGCCGGAGCGGGATCTCACGCGCTGTATTTACAAAGGAAAGGAATGGATGTAACTTCACTGGATATTTCAGGAGGAGCCTGTGAAATTATGAGGATGAGAGGAATAAAAAAAGTAATACAAAAAGATATTTTTCATTATCACGAAGAAAAGTATGATACGCTTTTAATGGTCATGAATGGGATTGGAGTAGCAGGCACGATTGAAAATCTTGAAGTATTGCTGGATACCCTCAAAGGATTGCTGAATCCGGGAGGTCAGGTCTTGTTCGACTCAACCGATCTGATTTATTTGTACAGCAATAAGCACGGGGAAGCGAGAATTGACCTGAATTCAGAATATTACGGTCAAATCCTGTTTAGGATGGAATATGATGATTTTTATACCAGGCAATTTTCCTGGATATATATGGATTTTGACACACTTGCCGGGATTGCTGAAAAAAAAGGATTTAAAGCTGCAAAACTCTGTGAGGGAGAGAATCATCATTACCTGGGCAGATTATTAATTTGACCTTCTTTTTACTTTCGGAAGGTATTCTTCATAGATATTATTCAGGGCATGAAACATATTTCTTTTTGCTCCGGGAAAATCGGAGTCCAGTTTGTTGATGAGCTCCATGGTGTAATTTCTTTTGGTTTGGTTTTCATGCGGACAGGCCTTTTCTGCCGAAATGAGGTTCCTTTTTTCGGCAAGTTCAAGCAAATCTTTTTCCCAGAGATCCATTATTGGGCGTATGAGTTCTGCTCTTCCGTTAAACATCTTAAGTTTATAAGGCATAGAACTAATGGAACCATGATAAAGCATATTCATCATAAAGGTCTGAAGAGCATCATCCCGGTGATGGCCAAAAGCAATTTTGTTGCAATTTAGGTTTTTGCTCAGGTTAAACAATGCTTTCCTCCTGCTCCATGAACATACAAAGCAAGGGGATTTCTCTTCATTGCTGATTTCCGGATAGATCTTTTCTAAAATAAGCTCTAGCCCCAGTTCCCTGCAATACTGCTCCAGATATTGAATATCTACTTCATATCCAATGTTTTCGGGAATGATGTGAGCAACGAATATTTCGAAAGCAAAAGGAAAAGTTTTTTTTCTGTTAACAAGGCCTTCCAGCATGATCATAGAATCTTTTCCTCCGGATAATCCCACCAAAACTCTGTCATTCTCACCTATCAATTCATATTCTCTAATGGTTTTCCCAATCTTTTTGGATATCTTTTTAAATAATTTATCTGCCCTGTTTTTATCCTTGTTCATCTTTGGTAAAATGGTAAATCCATAAAAAAGTCTGTGATAAGCAGCAACCCTATCACGGATTTTCATATATACAAAATTGTTTACAGCTTCCTTTTAACAGAAGGGTTAAGATTGGTAAGTGAGGCTATTTCGATTCTTTTCCCTGTTTCGATGCTTTTCCTGGCTGCTACTCCGATAAGTACAGACATGGCACCATCACGGCTTCCTGCAGCATGATTATAGGGATCAGGCATATCGGGATCTTTGAAAATTTTATCTTGCAGGCGAACATCCCCTCCGCCATGGCCTCCACGGGTTCTGGGAATTTTAATGAGTTCATATTCACCAAAATTATCCATTACCATGATTTCATCATAGCTGACATCTTCATCCTTAAATGCCTGGTTCATTTCCTGGGCGTGCAGTTCAGCCTGATTGAGTCTTTCGTCTGCTCTCCATGGAATGCCCTCCCAGGCATCTATCCTGCCGTCAAATCCGTTGAATCCTATTCTCCAGCCTTCATATGGTGAATATGTGGTTAAAGAATATGTAACCTGCACATCATTGGCGTATTTTATCTGAACAGCCATCTTATCGTAGATGTCGATTTCATGTCTCCACAGGCAGTTATCCCTGATATAGCCGTCATGATGCTCATTTTCTACGTAGAGATTCATCAAATGCTCACTTTTTGTGATGTCCCAGTAAAAATCACAATTGGATTTATGAGGACAGGTTCGGCATTTATCGCCTCTGAATGCATTATTTGAGCCGTAATGTTCCAGTTTACCGTAAGCGTTTACTTCGACAGGTTCTGAATCTATGAACCAGTTTAGGAGATCGAAGTGGTGGGTAGATTTATGGACCAGTAAGGTGCCGCTTTGATCTCTTATTCCATGCCATCTTCTAAAATAAGAGGCTCCATGGTAAACATTAAGATACCAGTTGAAGTCGACCGAAGTAAGCTTGCCTATCCTGTCAGCAGCCAGAAGCTTCTTTATGGCGGTAAATAAAGTACCCCAGCGATAATTGAATCCCACAATCACCTTTTTTCCCGATTTCTTCTCAGCATCCAGAATGGCCTGAGTTTTATCCTCGTCTGTAGTCATGGGCTTCTCAGTAAGAACATCTATACCCATTTCCAGTGATTTGATGATAAATTCATGATGATTGGAATCGACGGTGCATACAATAACCAGGTCAGGATTGGTTTTTTTGAGCATTTCATCAAAATCGGTAAAAACCGGACAATCCACGCCAATGTATTTTTTAGCAAATTCCAATCTTCCCGGATTGATATCACAAAGGCCAACAAATTCTATTATATCCCCATAGTTTTCTACAATATTTTTTCCCCAGAACCCCACTCCCCTGATACCGGTCCCAACAAGAACAAGTTTTTTCTTCCCTTCTTTAAAAAAATTGCCTTTCATGCCGAAAGCCGGTGAAGCCGCAAGTCCTCCGGCTAAAATGCTACTTTTGGTTATAAAGTCTCTCCTGTTAATTGATTCTTTAGTCATGATTACTTGTTTAAATTATAACATGCCTGGAAAATTATAAATTTTCGGCCATATTAAAAAGCAAGATGACCGAAATGATTTTTATCCGGAAAATTATCCAGGTCGTTAAGGAAACCGGAGAAAAAACCCAATAACCCGGCATTTTCATTCGAGCTAAAAATGGAAGGTGTTTCAGGGCCTGATTTTAAGGTTCATTTTGATTCTTCCCATTTAGATGATAAAAAAAACCTATAAGAAAACAACTTGTTATCAATATTGCGAGAAAGAAGGATGCACTTAGATTTCTTTTATTAAGTAATGTGTGTATTTTTGTTCTGGTTTTATTCAACCGGGAAAAATTTGGAAAGAAATAATCTTTGATTAACAAAAAAAAGAAATTAATTATGAAACCCACCCTACTGATTCTTGCTGCCGGCCTTGGCAGTCGTTATGGAGGCATGAAACAAACCGATAATTTTGGGCCCTCAGGTGAAACCATCACCGATTATTCAATATTCGATGCTATAAAAACCGGTTTTGGCCAGGTGGTATTTGTGATATCACCTCAAATGGAAGAAGATTTTAAAACCTCCTATACAAAAAAATTTCCCTCCCACCTGGAGGTTAAATATGTAATTCAGGATATCCGGAACATTCCTCCGGGAATTCAGGTTGATCCCCGGAGAGAAAAACCCTGGGGAACTGCTCATGCAGTGCTGATGGCAGCCCCGGTAATTAATGGACCTTTTGCTGTAATAAATGCAGATGATTTTTATGGGCGCGGAGCTTACAAACAGGTGGCGGATTTTCTTACCCATCCGGCAAATAAGGAGGATTTTTGTCTGGCCGGATACAAAGTTACCAATACCCTGTCGGAGCATGGTACGGTTTCAAGGGGAATTTGTGAAACCAATGAGGATGGATACCTCACAAGCATTGTGGAAAGAACCAGGATTAAAAAGGAAGGAGATGAGGTAGTATATCTTGATGAAGAAGGGAATTCCCATAAAGTAGATAAAAATGCACCGGTTTCCATGAATCTTTTTGGTTTTACTCCCAGGTTATTTCCCAGGCTTGAAAAGTATTTTGGGGAATTTATTGACGAAAATTCCATGAATCCAAAAGCAGAGATATTTCTACCCATTGTGGTTCAGCGAATGATCGACGAAAATTATGCACAAACCAAGGTTCTGGATGTTAATGAAAAATGGTTTGGAGTCACCTATCAGGAAGATCGTCCAAAGGTCCTTAAGAATATTGAAAGTCTGGTTGAAAATAAAGTATATCCTGAAGATCTTTGGGGAAATTTTGAGAAAAGGTGATTGTTTTTATAATCGGGGATAAAACATCTGTTCGTTTTCCCCGATAGTACAACATCCGGTAATTCAATAAGCCGGAACCCAAAGCAATCAATGATCCATTTTTTCCTGAAAATGTATACGAAACCTTCTGCCATTCTGAAAAATTTCAGATTACCCGGGTGCAGTTTTAATTTATCTCCTGTTGGGACTGGTCACATTCATAAAACCTTTAAAATTACCTGTGAAAATAGTTCTGCGTTTATCCTCCAGAAATTAAATACCTTTGTGTTTAAAAACCCGGAAGAGTTGATGAAAAATGCCCTTCGAATTTCCAGACACATGGAAAAGAAAAACAGGGAAACTGGATCCGGATGGAGGATAATATCTTTTATCCCTACCCTGAAGGGAAACTATCTGTATCAGGACCCGGATGGAAAATATTGGAGAGCAATTAATTACATTCCACATTTGCCGCTCAACGAATTTGATCAGAACATTTATTTCCGGTGCGGGAGAAGCTTATGGGAATTTTATACGAATGATGGATGACTTGCCTGGTCCCCCATTATTTCAAACAATACCTCATTTTCATGATTTGAATTTCCGTTTACTGAAATTTGAAACCGCTAAAAGTAGGTGCACCTGCCAGTCTTTCCTTTCCTTATGCTTCTTTACCCCAAAGGGGAACAGAATTTTACGATCAGCATCTTCCGGAAACGGGTTTTCAGGCTGTGTTAGTTTGTTGATTTTTCATTGTAAAATCATTTAGTAAGAATAAATGATCGTAAAAAATATGATTATAACCGCATTTTATTATTTTTACATAAAAAACGAATAATACAAATGGTTTCAATAAAAGTTTTTCTATCTACTGTTTTTATGGTAAGTGCATTAAATCTCATTGCGAAGCCACCAGACATACCGGAATGGCAAAATCCGGAGATCGTTGAAGTGAACCGGGTAGCTCCCCATGCTACCCTGTTTCCTTTTGAAAGCTATGAATATGCCCTTCAGAATAACAAAACAAAAAGTCAGTATTTTCTTGATCTTAACGGAAAATGGAGGTTCAACTGGGTAAGAAAACCAGCTGATCGCCCCATTGACTTTTATAAAGATGATTTTGATGTATCATCCTGGGACCAGATCGATGTGCCCTCCAATTGGGAACTGCAAGGTTACGGAGTGCCTATCTATGTAAATATTCCTTATGAGTGGACAACCGAACCCAATCCTCCTGAGGTACCTGTAGATTATAACCCGGTTGGTTCCTACAGGAGGAGCTTTACACTTCCGGAAAGCTGGGAGGGTCGTAAAGTATTCATTCATCTTGGGGCGGTTAAATCTGCTTTTTATATCTGGGTAAACGGAGAAAAAGTAGGCTATAGTCAGGGAAGCAAGACTCCTGCCGAATTTGATATCACTTCTTACCTTCGTTCAGGAGAAAACTCAGTAGCACTTGAAGTTTACCGCTGGTCGGATGGTTCATGGCTGGAGTGCCAGGATTTTTGGAGAATAAGTGGAATCCAGAGAGATGTATATCTTTATTCCACCCCACAGGTTCACGTTTTTGATTATTTTGCCAATGCCACTTTGATGAATGATTATCGTGATGGTTTGTTGAATCTTGAAGCTACTGTAAAAAACTATAGTCCTCGTTCTTCAAGATATGAATTGAAAATGCAGGTTCTGAAGAATGAGGAGGTCATACGCGAGATAAGTGAGGTTTTCCGTATAGCTAAAGATAGTGAGCATGTTGTGCTGTTTAATGAAGAGTTCCCTGAAGTTGAAAAATGGAGTGCCGAAATCCCAAACCTCTATACACTTTTACTTGAACTAAAAGACAGAAAAGGGAACTCTCTTGAATTTGTCAGTTCAAGAATAGGTTTCCGTAGTTCTGAAATCCGTAACGGTCAACTATTGATAAATGGCAAAGCCGTTCATTTAAAAGGGGTTAACCGCCATGAGCATGATGAATTTTCAGGACATGTGGTTTCAACGGAATCCATGCAGACCGATATTAAATTGATGAAAGAAAATAATATAAATGCAGTTCGAACCAGTCATTATCCAAATGATCCTTACTGGTATGAACTCTGCGATAAATATGGTCTTTATGTAATTGATGAGGCGAACATAGAATCCCATGGGATGGGATATGATCCGGATAAAACGCTGGGCAATGATAGCCGGTTTTTAAACTCTCATCTTGATCGTACCATTCGAATGGTAGAAAGGGATAAAAATCACCCTTCAATAATTATTTGGTCGCTTGGTAATGAAGCCGGGGATGGGATATGTTTTGATGCCACTTACGATTGGATAAAGCAAAGGGATAATTCTAGGCCTGTGCAGTACGAAAGAGCTGAAGGAGGCCGTAATACTGACATTTTCTGTCCCATGTATGATAAAATTCCTGCCATGCTCCATTATGTGATGGAAATTAAGGAAAAGCCTTTGATTCAATGCGAGTATGCTCATTCAATGGGAAATAGTACAGGTAATTTGATAGACTATTGGGAAGTAATCGAATCTCATGATCAGCTTCAGGGAGGTTTTATCTGGGACTGGGTTGATCAGGGCCTGGCAAAATACACAGAGGATGGGGAAAAATACTGGGCATATGGGGGTGATTTTGGTCCCGAGGATGTTCCCAGCGATGGCACATTTTGTTTGAACGGACTGGTTTTTCCTGACCGTACTCCGAAACCCGGATTAATGGAAGTGAAAAAGGTATATCAATATATAGAATTTAAACCGGTAAATTTCAGTTTCGATGAAATCATGATTACAAACAAATATGATTTTAAGAGTCTGAAGGATCTGGCTATTTACTGGGAAATTGAATCACAGGGAAAAATACTTCAGCACGGAACTCTAATGAATCCGAGCATTGAACCTAAGCAATCACGGATATACACCCTGGAAATAAAACCCTTTAAACCTGAGCCGGGAAAAGAATATTTTCTGAACCTGACTGCTTTCCAGATCATGGATAGTGAGCTTATTAACTCAGGTCATATTTTTGCTTACGACCAATTTGAAATTCCTGTTCCCGACAAGGAGCCGAAATCTGTTGACGAGGGTTCAAAAGTAGTTTATCAAACGGCTGATGAATTGAAAATCGATGCAGGTGATGTCACCTATACTTTTAATAAGCAAAATGGTCTTTTGAGCTCGGTGATGAAAAAAGGTCAGGAGTTTTTAAAAGAACCACTCAGGATAAATTTCTGGAGAGCTCCTATTGAAAATGACTGGGGCAATAAAATGCCTGAGCGTTTGAAGGTTTGGAGAAAGGCCGGAGCAAATGCTGAGCTTCGGACTATAGAGCATGAGCAAAGAGCAGAAGGCTATTATGAGGTCGATGTGAATTACTGGTTGCCCGATGTTCAGTCTTTTTACTACATAAATTATGAAATAAACGGCATAGGTGAGATTCGGGTAAATGCTTATATGGAACCAATGGAGGAGGGTTTTCCGGAGTTGCCAAGGTTTGGGATGATGATGGCTGTAAACGGTGAAATGGATAAGCTGGAATGGTACGGACGGGGGCCGCATGAGAATTATATTGACCGGAAAATGAGTGCCATTATAGGGCATTACCGATCTACGCCGGAAGAGCAATATGTTCCCTACATTGCTCCTGAAGAGAATGGCTATAAAACTGATACCCGCTGGATTACCCTGACCGATGATTCCGGGAAAGGGATCATGCTAAAAGGTGCTCCACATTTTAGTTTTTCTGCCCTTCATTTTACCCCTGAAGACCTTACCCGCGAGCAACGCGATGGAATGCATACCACCGATCTGGTTCCTCGTGAAGATGTTTATATCAATATAGATTATGAGCAGATGGGAGTGGGAGGAGATAACTCTTGGGAAGCAAAACCCCTTGCAAAGTATTCTCTCCCTTTTAGGGAATATAACTACAGCTTTATCTTGAAAGTAATTGATGCCGGAACGGATTTCTGGGATGCATTTAATACAGACTTTTAAAATCAGACCATGGATCGTCGAATGTTCCTCAAACAGTCTGATGTCGGAGGGGCAGCCTTTCGTCTCCCTGCATTTCTCTGGCAGAAAACGCCAGAGAAAGAAAAAGTCAATATTGGTTTTATCGGCATGGCCTTGGTCCTGTAGCGGTGATGATGAATAGTAACCGCGGCAACATTTTTACCAGGATTTCCAGCTTCTTTACAAAAGCTCGCGGACTCAGGCGATATATTGAAAATCATCCGGCAGGAGGTAAAGATCATCCCAATGCTCAGCTGGACTGGAAGCCGGGTGATATTGTAACTCCGCTATCTGAAAAATCAATTGCCGGAGGAGGCGAAAGCCTTAGTTTTATGGATTTTACGAGGGGGAAATGGGTTAACAGGAAGCCGTTATTTGCAACAGGTTTATATTAAAACCTGAGTTCACTCCGATGTCATATCCCAGGCTCTGCTTGTGTATTATCTGGAGGACAATTAAAATTATTCCTGAAAAAAAAAAAGATATGTATATTTGGGTTGAATAGTATGAGGTCATATTCTAAAACCCTTTAAAAATTAATCTTATCATGAAACCTAAACAAGGAAGAAGAGATTTTATAAAAAAAATTGCTGCGGGAACCACGGGAGTGGCCTTCGCAAGCCATGCAAATGCAATGTCTGCTAAAAGTTATAAAAGAATATTGGGGGCGAACGACAGGCTTAACCTTGCTATCGTGGGACTGGGAAGAAGGCTTGGGGCTTTTATTGACCCTATAGCCATGAAGGAAAGCAATGTAAGATTGGCCTATCTCTGTGATGTGATGACCAGTCAGCGAGTAAAAGCCGCTGAAAAATTTAAGGAGGTAATTGACTATAAGCCGGAACTTGAAAACGACATCCGTGTAATTCTTGATGATCAGAATGTGGATGCTATTATTAATGCTACTCCCGATCACTGGCATGCCCCGGGTACCTGGATGGCCGTTCAGGCAGGGAAGCATGTGTATGTAGAAAAACCTGCAACTCATAATCCTTATGAAGGTGAAGTTCTGGTAAAGTGCATGGAGAAGTATGGGAAAATAATCCAGATGGGAAACCAGCAAAGGTCCTCCGCGCATACCATTGAAATAATCAATGATATTCACGGGGGAGTAATCGGAGAGGCTTATAAAGCAGTTGCATATTATAACAATTGTCGCAAAAGGGTTACGAATCCGTTTGTGGACGATCCTCCGGAAGGGCTGGACTGGGATCTTTATCAGGGACCGGCACCCCGTAAACCCTATCGACATAATACCTGGGATTACAACTGGCACTGGTATGGCTGGGATTATGGTACTGCTGAAACCGGGAACAATGCAACACATGAATTGGATGTTGCACGTTGGGCACTTCAGGTAATCCATCCTCTTAAAGTTTATGTAGAGGCTGCAAAACGTCATTTTATCGATGATGGCTGGACAATGTATGATACCATGGATGCCACCTTTATTTACGAAAATGGAAGTGTAATAAAATGGGACGGAAAGAGCAGGAATAGCTATGAAACCTATAAGGGCGGGCGCGGAACCATAATTTATGGTACTGAAGGTTCGGTGCATGTAGATCGTGGTGCTTATCAATTGTACGATCGATGTGGCAAGCTTGTGAGAGAAACTACATCGAAGGGTGCTGAAGCGGGTACCGCACTGGGCGGCGGTGGCGATATGTCTACTGCTCACGTGGTAAACTTTTTTGATGCCATACGGGGCAAGGAAAAGCAGCGTTCACCCATTAATGAGGGAGTGATTAGCTCAAATCTTTGTCATTTGGCCAATATATCTTCCAGGTTGCAAATGGATCTCGAGGTTGATCCCCTTTCGGGAAAAATCTATAACCGTGAGGCCATGAAATTATGGAAGCGTGAATATGAGCCAGGTTGGGAGCCAAATATTTAAACATTATTCATTGCCTCATGAAATTACAGGAATGAGCTAATCAGATGGAAGTGAATTATTTCAAAGTGTTCTTCCTGTCTTTTTAAGTTCCTGTGATCATGGATTTCTCAGCCGGCATGTATGTAGAAACATTCCGGGCCGGTTGGGCTTTGTTTTGCCCTTTGATGGGTCTTTTTTCTCCGAAATCATTTTCTGCGTTACCTTAGGGAAATCTATCCTGAATAGTGCAGCATATTTTTTTTTGGTATTCATACAGGTGATTTTCGATCCTTCCTGCGAGCCGCAATCAGAGGTTTTTGGAAGGGAGTGAGGGGATTATTGGCCTGAATGGGTTTTAGCCCTGAAAGGATTTTAATCCTTCCCACCCTCCTCAAAGACTCTGCTTTCTGTCATTTTCGGATTTGTGCATTCATGCGGTAACGAATAAACTATTTATTTGTCATTGGGAAATATTAGATAAATTTCAGATTTTTGCAGGCTGTAATAAAAATGAAGGAGAAAATTATAAGTACGAATTTTCTGGCCATTGTGGCTTGTCTGCTATGGTCTACCGCATTTGTGGGAGTTAAGATTGGCCTGGAGTACGAAAGCCCTTTAAGGTTTGCCGGTGAGCGATTTTTTATTTCCGGTCTGCTTATCCTTCCTTTTAGCGGAGGATTAAAACGGCACTGGAAAATTGTTAAGGAAAATAAAAAGATTGTTTTACTGGTTGCGTTGCTGAATACTTTTCTTCAATATTCATTGTTTTATCTTGGCTTGAACATGGTTCCTGCTGCTCTTGGGGCCATAGTGATTGGTTCCGGTCCTATTTTTATTGCTTTACTTGCCCATTTTATGATGCCGGGAGATCAGATGAGCCTGAAAAAATTTCTGATATTTATCCTGGGTTTTCTTGGAATTGTGCTTGTGAGTTTAGGGAGGAATCGTTTTTCCCTTACTGAGGAAATCGGGATTACCGGCATTCTCATTTTGCTTTTAGTGAATCTGGTTTCAGGACTTGGAAATATTTTCGTAGCAAGAGATGCCGCAAAAGTTCCTCCGTTTGTTCTTAGTTCCACATCCCTGATTTTAGGCGGGGCTGCGCTTTTCCTCTTTTCACTTTTTACTGAAGGTATTCATTCTTCTGAAAAGCCCCCTATTTTCTATGGTGCACTTGCATGGCTTAGTTTCCTCTCAGCAGCAGCTTTCTCAATATGGTTCACCCTCTTGAAAAGACCCGGGGTGAAAGTTTCCAATTTAAATTTTTGGAAATTCCTGATCCCGGTTGTTGGGGCTATTCTTGCATGGATCATTATTCCGGAAGAACGCCCTACCTGGATAGCATTTGCGGGTATGATTATTATTGCCATTTCCCTGATCTTCCTAAATATTTACAAGCGTAGGGCTGAAATTCGCGGAGGACATTAAGCCTGGACTGTTGACACGAAATACTCAAAACACCTGTGACAGCTTTACCTGAGTTTCCTTTCTTCTTTTGGTAAAAAACCGGGAAAACTGACCCCAATCGCACAGAAAAATTCACAGCATAATGAGGGTTTTTTACATAATAATAGCTTTACAAATACAGAATGATAATCTGGTAATAAGGAAGTTGTAATTTGTCAAAATTTAACTCATTTTCATGCCTGCTACCTGAATTACCAAAACAGTAGATTGCAATACCTGGAATCATTTTGAGAGTTGATCAATTGGAAATTGATCCAGGACAGATATAGAATGAATGATCATTTGCTGACCGATT
>CAZQOV010000055.1:0-18320 GCA_964595055.1 uncultured Bacteroidaceae bacterium
ATGATCTCACCAAAACCTTCTTTGTCGAGAATACGCTTATGGGAGAGATACCTGGAACTTCACAGACAGATGAAGAAATTAACAGAGAGATATAGTTCTGTCTATTTTGTGGATGTAGCATCACCCATGTTTAACAATGACGGAAAATTAAGGGAAGAATTATTCATTGAAGATGGGATTCATATGAATAAAAAGGGATATGATATCTGGGAAAATATTCTTAAGAAAGAAATGTTTTCAGCTTTAAGTGAATAATTTAAGGTTTTTTATAACCTATATAAATTTAAAACGTAGTTAAAAAATGAATTATACATCTTGTTTTTTTATTTTTGACACGACTCCTTTTTCAGTCTGATGAGAAAAATATACATAATAAATACTCTCGCCATCACGATTATCATTTTACTTATTGTACTGTTCTTCCAAAAAGTGAAAGAAGGACAGATGAACTATCAAAAGGATTTACTTCTATACCAGGTCCAGAAATGCGGTAACTATGTGGAAGAAACAGTTAAAAATTATGAAAGTGACCTGAACCGCATTATTTTCAAACACATCAACGATATCCATAATATTTTTAATGACCAGAAAACAATGTATTACATCAGCCGGGATCTCGAAGGCTTTTATGCCAAATATCGGGACCTGGTTAACAGCATTTATGTATATGATAATAATAATAAGTTTCTTGGGATTTATATCAATGAACACGATGATTTTGTAATCGATACATTTGCACGCCAATCAAATAATGACCTTGAGCCCCGAGATGTCGTTAAAAATAAAAACTCGAATTACCAAAGTTATTTCCCTTATTTCAAGGAAGGTCTGCTGGAAGGGAATATTGTGGTTCAGATTGACCTTCAAAAATTTTTTCTAAAAATTTTTGAACTCTATAAAGTTGAACACCTGGTTTATCAATGGGTATTGAATAAGGAAGGAGAGATCATTTATTCAAATTTTGATTCAAATACTAATATCACCGGGTTATCCCGGTTTTCCGACAGCATTTTTGCTGAAACAGCGGGAAATATAGAGCATAGTATTTCATTTGATGATCAATATATGCATACAATTTCTTCTTATTATCCGCTTAGTGCAATTAACAATGATCTGGGAATTGTCTTTTCTATGAATAGTGCCCATCTGCTGGATGTTTTTTTTCACAGATATTTATTTCTTTCTATTAGTATTGTTCTGATATTTTTGGTTCTGATCGGATATCTGATATATATCATTTACAAGAGGCAAGATAAACGGGGAAATTTGCAGTCTGACCTCATAAGGTTGAAAATGATTATTGAACATTTTCCCATTGGGGTTATGGTTCAGGACAAGAATGGTCGAATAAAAATGATCAATCAAACCGGTCAGAGAATGTTATTCATAGATAAGAATGAAGACCTTACCGGTAAAAAATTTGAAGATCAGTTTCTGGTGTTTAACAATTATCTTTTGGACGATGGAATTCCAGGGAACATGGATGAAAACCATCTGATTCATTATGTGAGAGATGGAAACGATATTGTAATCTACCGGAAAGATGAAATAAAACAAATTCAGGGCGAAGAGCTTACCATTTCTGCATTAATGGATGTTTCTCCTATAGAAAAATCCCGAAAAAAAGAAGCCGCAGCAAATCAGGCAAAATCGGATTTTCTGGCTAAAATGAGTCATGAAATTAGAACTCCCATGAATGGAATTATCGGGATGACGGAAAGCCTTCTGTTGGATGGTTTGGATCGTGATGCAATTGAAAAAGTCCGAATAGTAAATAAATCAGCTGAGTTGCTTCTTAATCTGATTAATGATATCCTTGATTTTTCAAAAATTGAAGCAGGGAAAATGATGTTGGAGGAAATACCTTTTACCCTCTCGGAAGAATTAAATATTACCAGGGAATTGTTTAAGCCATTGGCAGAAGAAAAAAACCTTGAATTTTTAATTAATATTAACCCCGGAGTTCCCGATAAACTAATTGGCGATCCGTTTCGCATAAGACAGGTAATATCTAATTTGCTAAGCAATTCGGTTAAATTTACCAAGGAGGGTAAAATAATTTTAACCATCGATACCCTGGAGAAAATTAACAAAGGTATCAGGTTACTCATTTCGGTTGAGGATACTGGCATAGGAATTTCAAAAGATAAAATCGATACGGTGTTTGGCAGTTATGGACAGGCAACGGGCGCTATTTCAAGAAAATTTGGAGGTACAGGTCTGGGGATGGCTATTTCCAAACAACTTGTTGAACTTATGAATGGGGAAATATGGGTTGAAAGCCCGATATCTAATCAAAAGAAAAGACAAAATCCCGGAACGAAAGTTAGCTTTACCGTAGAGCTTTATTCGGATGAAAAGCTGGAGAAAAATTATGATTTTTCTTCGATTCGTAAATTCAACCAGGTTACGGCCTTGATCTTAAGTAAAATCAAAGATGAAAGCGATCAGATTCATCGCATTCTTGATTCATTCGGGGTAAATTATAAATATCGTCTTTATGATAATAACACCATTGATAGTGTAATTTACCATATTGAGCAAAAAGCTGATCTTTATCAAATGATCATAATTCTGGATAAACCCGACCATGAGGGCTTTGGCTTGGCTTTGCAATTGAAGGAGAACAATATCAGTTCCAGATTTTTGACCATCATTTCCAGCACAAATGAAAAGCCCGGGAATTATCTCAAATGCCGGAACCTTGATGTTGATTATTATCTTATTCAACCTTATGAGTCCCATGAAATCTTTAAAATTTTCCAACAATCTTTTCCAAATATTGAAGATGCTGGCGGAATTATCGATCAGATCAATAAAATCCGCTCAAACCTGAAGATTCTGATTGCGGAAGATAATATTATTAATCAAAGAGTTGTCCAATCTTTATTTAAACATCTCGGTCATGAAGTAGAAATCGCCGCCAATGGTGAAGAAGCCGTTGAGATGGTGAAAGAAAACAGCTATGATGTTGTTTTTATGGATTTACTTATGCCGGTAATGGATGGACTTACAGCTACAAAAAAGATCCGCGCAGGAGGTAATGATATCAGTATAATCGCTATGACTGGTTCTGAAGAATCTGAAAAAAGAGATGAAGCTTTTTCTGCAGGCATGAATGATTATTTAACCAAGCCTGTAAAAGTGAAAGATATTAAACATCTGTTGATTAAATGGTTTTCAGAATCGCTTGAATTAAAGGAATAAAAGCTTCCTGTTTTGCCTAACACCATTTTCCGGGAGTATAATGAATTACATTATTTGCAAACGAAGGTTATTTGCTGGTATAATATGGGATGCCATCTGCTAAATGTATTAATCTTCTATCATACAGAGAACAAATTCGTTTGCTGGAGACCCCAAATTTTTAAATTTATTTTTTAGGGGATAAACGTTCAAAATTTAGTATTTTTAAATTCAAAGTTTCAATCTAATTTAATATGAGATCGCACGAAATAGATTATAAAATCCTGGGAAATGATATTCAACTCGTGGAAGTTGAACTTGACCCTTTTGAAACGGTGATTGCTGAAGCCGGGTCCATGGTTTATATGGATTCAGGAATTGTTTTTGAAACGAAAATGGGAGATGGCTCTAATCCCAATCAGAGTTTTATGAACAAACTTTTTTCCGCCGGTACGAGAATTTTGACGGGAGAGTCTCTTTTCATGACTCATTTCACCAACAGAGATAACAGGAAACAAAGTGTTGCCTTTTCGGCCCCTTATCCTGGGACCATTGTTCCAATTGACCTTTCAAAACATTCGGGGAGGCTAATTGTCCAAAAAGATGGCTTTTTATGTGCCGCCCTGGGAACAAAAGTTTCGATCACATTGAATAGAAAACTGGGGTCCGGCTTATTGGGAGGAGAAGGCTTTATATTGCAATTGCTCGAAGGAGATGGTTTGTCTTTTATTCATGCAGGAGGGACCGTGATTGAAAAACAATTAAATAATGAAATTGTAAGAATCGACACGGGTTGTGTAGTGGCATATGAATCTCAATTGGACTTTGACATAGAAACCTCCGGAGGAATGCGATCCATGCTATTTGGAGGTGAAGGACTTTTCCTTGCTACCATGAGGGGAACGGGGAAAGTGTGGTTGCAATCCATGCCCATCCGGAAGTTAATACAGGCTATTGCTCCCTATAGCAAAAATCGGGGTAAAGAGAGCAATTCCATTCTTGGGGATTTTCTTGAGAGATAATTTGAACGATTCAAATCTTATTCTGTTATTTTATCGGAAAACGGATAAATAGAAAAAATGAAATATATTGCCTTATTTTCAGTACTGGTGTTTTTAGCTTTTCAGAACCTTTCAGCTCAGAATGATAAATTTTACAAAGAAAATGGGGGAGAGCTGATATTTTCATTCGCCGATTTAGAATATAACGGAGAACCTGTTAATACCCCTATGCGCTTTACCATGTTTTTTCATATCGGACAAAAGTATCATTATAATTTTACCCGTTTTCTGGGTCTTTATTCTGGATATAGCCTTAGAAATATTGGATTCATTTCCAAAAAGGATGATATAAGAACCAAAAGGCGGACCTATTCTTTTGGTATCCCATTAGCTTTGAAATTAGGAATACTTGATAAGGATATGTTTATTTATGGCGGAGCTTCCTATGAATTATTTTTTCATTACAAACAAAAACAGTTTTTTGAAGGCGAAAAATCGAAATTCTCCGAATGGTTTAGCCCCCGTTCGGAGAGGTTTGGACATAGTTTTTTTACCGGTATCCGTTTTCCGGCAGGATGGGATTTGAAGTTCAAGTATTATCCGGGCAATTTTCTCAATACAGATTTTAAAGGTGAGGATTTTAAACAGGAAGTTGATTATGCTAACTATACAAAGTCAAACCTTTTCTATATCGGACTTTCTTTCAATTTTCGACTGGATAAGTCTTTTACTATGCCACAGCCAAAAGCAAAACAAACACATTTCGCTTCTCTTATAAAATAGAGGATTTTTTATTAAATTTGCAGCATCGGGCAATTAACTCAGTGGTTTAGAGTGCTACCTTGACAGGGTAGAAGTCGCAGGTTCGAATCCCGCATTGCCCACAACATAATACGTGAGGCTGTCTAAAAAGTCTATTAAGAGATAATCTTACTTTCAAATTGTAACTTTGCTTCATTAGTTCACCTTTCCGGGGGCTCGATAATTTCTCCCGGATTAGATGACAGAGTTCATCGAAATCTTTTTTGCTTTCTCCCGCTCACACTGTTCCCGGTTACATTCCTGGTCAATTGATTTGATGTTCTTTTGGTAATCGCTTGCTGTAAGTTGCAATTAAAGAGTCCTTCTAAATCCCCGGGTAAGATCCTTCCTCTCCCGCCTCGTACCTCGGCGGGGTCGTCAGGATGACAGGTTATGGTGCGGGTTTGGAGGCAGGGTGTGGCTGCGGACAAGGAATTTTTCTCAGCCCAGCACATAGTTCCTGTCCGCAGCCACGCCCTGCCTCCATTTTCTCAACAAGCCATGCCATCCTGAGCCCCCACCACCGGAAATACGGGGCATAACCGATAATAACAAAAAAGCTTCTCTTAAGATCTGCTATTCCTGGCCCGGAGGGCCTCAAACAATAATAGCCACGGGTGCTCAACCCGTGGTAATTTCGGCAGAGGCATTCAAAGCCCCGGACGGGGCGCAACAAGCAGTCATTCAGCACCATAAAGGATAGCCGGGAAAAAAGTTGTCATCAGTACTGAGAAGCGTGCAGCGAAGCGGAGCGTTTCGAAGGAAGGATCTGACTCCGGGATTGGGGAGAACTTTTTTAATTAATCCCCTTTCGGGTATTCACAAAGGGGTCACCATGCGCACTTTTAAAACATTACTTTCAATTTGAAAGATTAGATAAATAAATTTTACCTTTTTAGACAGCCTCTTTGTTCGCTTTATTACTGCTCAAAAAAATCCTTCAAACCACCAAAATAATATTCATCCCATCCATCCTTCATGTCCTCAAAAGCTTCATTCGGAATATTTGTATGCCATAACTCAATACGGGTGTAAATCTTATCTTCACTTAGGTTAATGGTAACGATGGACTTATCTTCCTGTTCTCCAAAATACCATTCTTGTACGATTTTTTTATTAGGTACAAATTCAAGATTCATTCCCATTATATCTCCATCAAAAAGAGAAAACTCTGTTCCTTCCTTTTCTTCCATTTGCACTTTGGCGCCTGTCCAGAGCGAAATGGCAAAAGGCTTAACCAGAGCATTGTAAATTTCCTCAGGGGTCCCTTTAATTTTGTAAAATTTGTGATAGGTTTTCATGGCATTTTTTTATAAAACTACGAAATTAATTCTACTTTGACAGATTCCCAATTTATTGGGTTTTTCTACTATTTATTGCTGTTGTTTCTTCAAGCTGAAATCAGGAGAGAAAAGCTTTTTTATAATAGAACTACTTTGAAGGACCCCTCGTCTTTTTGGGCGTTTTCTCATTTTTTGTATTGTTTATATTATTTGCTTTAAAAGCCAGAATGAGTAGAATAAAGGCAAAAAATCCGGAAAAAATCACAGCCGGTCGATATGAATGGAAAATTTTTTCAGACAGGCTGAACAGAATAGGACCAATACCATATGATTTGTCAATCCCGACATGTTGTGAATACTCATCCTGGAATATATGATTAAGTCGTTGACAAGTAAATAAATAAGTTGTAATTTTATAAGATCCTAAAATGTCCGAATGATGAAAAAAATATACTTTTCAATCTTAATAATAATAGGTTTGGGACCGAGTGCCTTCGCTCAGAGCAATTTCGATCCCGAAGACTATCATAATTACCGGGAGAAAATAAAGGATATCTCTGCTGGTGAAATCCTGGAAAAGTATCCCCCAAAAAATACTTACTATTCAGAGAGAAAACTTAAAAGTTCACTCGAATCTTTTCAATACCTGGATAGTATTGATCTGCGTTATTTACTAACACCTTATGAGAAAGAGCTTTTAAAGGATAATCATTTTATGGTTACGGAAAGATTATCCCACAGATCTTTTGCAAATGCATTTGTTGATATTTATTCCAGCGACCTTCCTTTATTCCTGAGTACGGATTTTTTTCTTCATGCTTTGCATATTTCATACGAAGTAATGCTAAGAGACCTTGAAGCTGGTGTGCTGGAACCCAATTTACATTTGCTGCTTCATTCCATGAAAGAACAAATTCCGGGGCTATATTCAAAGAATAACACCAATTCTGATATTTCGCAGTCCATTGAGGATGTTGATCTATATCTATCTGTAGCTATTAGCCTTCTTGAAAATACGACCACGAAACCACGTTATGATCAATCAGGAAAGTATTCTATATTGATGGATGCCATAAACAATCAGAACCCTCCGGTATTGGAGATGGGTCTGTTCAGCAAGCATTCCAGAAAAATCGATATTAGCCAGTTTAAACCACGGGGACATTACACGGAAGAGTTCTGGTGGGAAGGGAAACAAAAAGACCTGAAAAACTACTTCAAAGCGATGATGTGGCTCGGAAGGATAGATTTCATGCTTACCGCTCCGCCAACAGGACCCTCAGAACCTGAATGGTCCGATGAAGATCTTCAACGAATGTCCAGGGGCGCAATGATCCTGAATCAAATATTGGATGCTTCCGGTAACCGGCAACTTTTCGAAATGCATGAAAAAATCATCAGTTTTTTTGTAGGCCCGGATGATAATCTAAGCCCGGATGAATTAAATGGAATTGTAAGGGATTTGAACCTCTCACCTGAAGATTTGAGCGATCCGGTAAAATGGGCAGCTTTCAAACAAAAAATAAATGGGAGTGATGATTATGGACAAAAGATCATGTCCAATTTTTTTATAGTTGATAAAGATAAAGAGAATCCGGCTGAATTGCCGGTTTCATACCGGCTGCTTGGACAAAAGTTTTTAATTGATTCTTATGTGTTCAGCGAAGTGGTTTATGACAGGGTTTATCATAAAGGGGTTGAGGTTCACAGAATGTTGCCGGATCCTCTGGATGCTATGTTTGTTCTCGGAAATGAAAATGCACTCCCTCTCCTTGAAAATGAACTTAATAAATATCATTATGCATATAAACTTGAAGAGCTAAGGTATCTTACCGATTCCTATGATCCGGTTTTCTGGCAACAATCGCTTTATAATACCTGGTTAAATGCCATCAGGCAACTCAACCCAAAAGAAAACATTTCCGGTCTCCCATATTTTATGAAGACTACGGAATGGCAACTGGAGAAAATGAATACGCAATTGTCTTCATGGGCCGAATTGCGCCATGATAATGTGCTTTATGCCAAACAATCATATACCGGTGGAACTTCATGTTCATTCCCTTATGTATACATAGAACCTTACCCGGGCTTCTTCAGTGTCCTGAAAGAATTTGCTACCGGAGCGGCTGATTTTTTCGAAAATGAGCTTACTTCTATGAATTATTCGAAAAAGAGTGAATTAATAAAATTCTATCGGAATTTTGGAAAGCACATGGATAAAATCCGAATCCTTACTGAGAAAGAGTTGAGGCAGGAAAAATTTGTTGAGGATGAAATCAGTTATTTAAAAAGGTTTATAAATGGTGCAATGGCCAGTGGACCTTCAATTACAGGGTGGTTTAACGAACTTTTTTATGATAGTTATAAGGCTATGCAAGAAGATTACCTTGTTGTTGATGTCCATACACAACCCACAGATCAATATGGTAATGTTGTCGGGAAGATCTTACATGTTGGAACAGGGAATGTAAATCTGGGTGTGTTTTGCGCAGGGTCACCCTTTAATGATTATCAACCTGCAGCCTTTGTTGGCCCTGTAATGTCATTCCATACAAGAATTGAAAAAAACTGGAACCGTTTAACCGATGATGAATGGATGAAGTTTTTCTGGGATCATGATAATAATCCGGTAAGACCAGATTGGGTAAACCATTACCTGGCATCCTATGAGGGAACGAAACGGGGCAACGGGCATGAAAGAAATTTGAAAGGATATACTTTTGAAGAAACGGGACTGAATCCTTCGTCAAGGCTTAATGATATTGCTTATTTATTAGCTTTTCCCAATCCTGCCGGAGAAAATTCCTCAATAAGGTTTGTTCTGAATCATCCGGCTGCTGTTCAGGCTGAAATAGTTGATATTTTAGGTAAGAAACATGCTGTTATCCTAAATGAGCGATTGCCAGCCGGTGAACACAAAAGGAATTTCAGTGTAGCTGATCTGGAAGCAGGCTTATATTTTATACGATTGAATACGGGCTGGGAACAGCGGTCAATCCGGCTCATGATTAGGTGACGAAAGATGTAAAGAGACCGTCCGGAAAGTCACCTTAAATTTTAGCTTAGGTAATAACGGAAAGCATTCTTATTTTCCACCCTTTCAAACCTCCCCCGGGGGAAGGGATTTGCTTCGAATTCGCATAGTTTAAATTTCTAACTTATGATTTTTTATAAAGACACAGGTATTCCTATACCCACCCGTCTCTCACCCCTCATCACTTCCCTCTTCCCTCTTCCCGTTCACCGTTTACCGTTCACCGCTTACCTCTTACCGTTTACCTCTTACCGTTTACCTCTTACCGTTTACCGCTTCCCCTCCCCCACCTCTCCAGCACATAATACGTCCAATCATGCGGATTTTCTTCATCTAACCTGTGCTTCTCTTCTTTCAGTATTTTATAATCATCGAAATTTATTTCCGGATAGTACGTGTCTCCATCTACTATGGTATCAATTACAGTGATATAAATTCGATCCGCAATATTCAGGGTCTGCTTATAGATTTCACCTCCTCCTACAATGAAAACTTCACGGTGGTTTACTAAACCCAGAGCCTGATCAATACTGTTTACCACTATGGCATCATCCGGATGGAAATCTATATTTCCGGATATGACAATGTTTAATCTGGCGGGAAGGGCCTTTTTATTGGCTTGGTAATTTTTTCTTCCCATAATGACCGGATGACCCATGGTTACATCATGAAAATATTGAGTGTCGGAAGGCATGTTCCAGGGAAGACGATTACCTTTTCCTATAACCCAGTTTTTTGAAACAGCTACAATGTGACTGATAATCATGTCGAATTTTTCTTGTAAAACGTTTATCAATGGTTATGGTTTTTAGAAATGAAAAAAAATGGGAGTGAAAGAATTCGTTCCGCTTTTTTGCGGAGGCGTGCAATAATTTAAAACCGCAGTAACCGCCAGGATGGGTACTGAGGAATCCAATTTTTTGCTGCCCAGGTAGCTGTCGGCGCAGATACCGGATCTTATGGACAGTCTCTAATCATCATAATACCAGCCGCATAGCGACAAAATTTATTTAGATTAATTATTAATTTCAAATGTTAATGAATTTTTATTTGTTATTGTTATTTGAATCACAATTAAATGATAACTTTGAAGCACATAACTGTTATAAAAATAACATTAGAGTATAAAACCTAATATTAATCAAGTAAATTCAATAAATTATGGCAGGACATAATAAGCTCGTTAAACAGCTTGCAGAAAAACATGGGCGAAAAAGAGAGAATTTAATTCCTATTCTCCAGGACCTGATCACTGATGCTCATTATCTTACCGATGATGCACTGGTAAATGTTGCCCGTGAACTCGATATTTCCTCGGCCGAGGTATATGGAACAGCTTCATTTTACTCATTTCTTGATACTGAAGAAAGAGGAGAATATGTGATCAGGGTATGCAAAACAATCAGTTGTTCCATGAAAGGGAAGAATGAAATTTTGAATACCATTTGTGATACCTTGAAGATCAAAGTAGGAGAAACTACTTCCGATAAAAAATTCAGTCTTCTGGAAGCTAACTGCATTGGATGGTGCCATAAGGCTCCTGCAATGCTAATAAATGATACTCCCTATACCGAATTAACTCCGGCGAAGGTTACAGAAATCCTTCAGGAATACATAAAAAAATAAAATTCTATTTTTTATAACAGAGATCCGTTAAGTCTTAAATTGAAAAGAAAAAAATTGCTAAAATATGAAAACGGCTAAACTAAAAAGAGTTGATCTAATTTTCAATAAAACCAGTACAAGGGAAGTACTGTCAAAAGCGGCAAAAATGAAACCTGAGGATATCATAAAAGAAGTTCTTGAATCGGGACTTCGGGGTCGTGGAGGAGCTGGCTTTCCTACTGGAATGAAATGGAAATTCACCGCTGCTGAAAAAGGTGAAAAATATGTTGTATGTAACGCTGATGAGGGAGAACCGGGCACTTTTAAAGATCGTCAGATCCTCGATCAGGTGCCCAGAAAGGTATTTGCCGGTATGGCACTGGCAGGAAAAGCTGTTGGAGCGAAAATAGGCTATATCTATTTAAGGGGTGAGTACAAGTTTCTTGTGCCAAAATTAACGGAGGAACTGGAATTTTTCCATTCTCGCCTCAAAGAACTGGGGTTTGATTTTAAAATTGAACTACGCCTGGGCTCAGGAGCTTATATTTGCGGCGAAGAAAGTGCCCTTTTCGAGTCGATTGAAGGAAAGAGAGGAGAACCTCGAAATAAACCTCCTTATCCTACAGTATCAGGTTTATTTGGAAAACCCACAGTGATTAATAATGTCGAAACACTGGTGTATACAGTTGAAATTCTTGCTTATGGTGCCAAAAAGTTCAAGGATATGGGCACCAGTGATTCCAGGGGATCAAAAGTCTTCTCCGTTTCGGGTGATACACCCAAGCCGGGTATTTATGAACTGGAGCTTGGGATGACAGTGGAACGTTTTGTGGAAGAATTCGGAGATGGAGATACTAAAGCCGTTCAGGTAGGTGGAGCAGCAGGCTTTTGTGTACCCAGGAAAAAATTCAAAGATACCATCATAGGATTTGAAGGTGTACCCACAGGAGGATCCATGAAACTTTTTAATTCATCACGTTCAATGTATAATGTTCTTCACAATTACCTTGATTTCTTTGCTGAAGAATCATGTGGTCAATGTACCCCATGCCGGGTGGGTTGCCAGCAATTACTTATGGGAGTTGAAGCAGTAAAGAGAGGAGATAAGAATTCCAAATATCTGGATGAATTGATAAAGCTGGCCGGAACTATGAAAGGTGCGTCCAAATGCGGACTCGGTCAATCTGTGGGTAATGCTTTCAAATCCATTGTAGTTAATTTCAAGGAAGAAATCATTTATTAAAAATACTAAAAGCAAGAAATACCATGATAAATTTAACAATAAACGGACTTCCTGTAAAAGTAAATAAAGGAACAACCGTATTAGATGCAGCGAACGAACTGGGATTTAGAATCCCCACACTTTGTTATCATCAGGATTTGTGCGTAGCCGGAAATTGCAGGGTTTGCGTGGTAGAACAGGTGGGTGCAAAAGCGCTAATCGCTTCTTGTGCTACTCCGGTCTCAGAAGGAATGGAAATAAATACCAATAGCCTGCAGGTAAGAGCGGCCAGAAAACATATTATTGAACTGCTTCTTTCAGAGCATAACGCAGATTGCACAAAATGTTATAAAAACGGACAGTGTGAGTTGCAATCCCTGGCGAATGAATACAGTGTAGGAGACCATCTTTTTCTGGACCTGATTAAAGATGCAGAGTCAATGTTGGATATTACTTCTCCCTCTTTAATGAAAGATGATAGTAAATGTATTCGTTGTCAGAGATGTGTGCGTACCTGTGCGGAACTTCAGGGAGTTAATGCTCTTGCCGTAGCAAATAAAGGGGCTGAACAGAAGATCAGCTCATTCTTTGATAAACCCATGCATGAAGTGGTGTGTACAAACTGTGGTCAATGTATTAACCGTTGTCCTACAGGAGCTCTTGTAGAACGTCATTATATCGACGAGGTTTGGGATGCAATTCTTGATCCTGATAAACATGTTGTGGTGCAAACAGCTCCTGCTGTCAGAGTTGGTTTGGGAGAAGCATTAGGACTTGAAGCGGGTCAAAGAGTTACAGGTAAAATGGTAGCCGCATTGAAGCGTTTGGGATTTGATAGTGTACTGGATACAGATTTTACCGCCGACCTCACCATAATGGAAGAAGGGACGGAATTACTCACCCGGTTGAAAGATGTCCTGGTTGATAAGAGAGAAGACGTTGCCCTTCCCCTTACAACTTCCTGTTCACCCGGCTGGATCAAGTTTATCGAACATACTTATCCGGATTTTCTTAAAAATGTTTCTACCTGTAAGTCTCCTCAGCAAATGTTTGGAGCGCTGGCCAAAACATATTATGCTAATAAAAGAAAATTAGATCCAAAAGATGTGGTTAGTGTATCCATAATGCCATGTACAGCTAAGAAATATGAAGCAGACAGGCCGGAAATGAGATCCAGTGGTTATAAAGATGTCGATTATGTTTTAACCACTCGCGAACTTGCCCGCATGATACGGCAGGCTGGCATTAATTTCGATGGACTTAAAGAGGAAAGATATGATAGTATAATGGGAGAATCTTCAGGTGCTGCGGTTATTTTCGGAGCTACCGGCGGAGTAATGGAAGCGGCCCTGAGAACAGCTTATGAACTGGTCACCGGACGCGAAGTCCCATTCGAAAACCTGAATATTACTCCAGTGAGAGGGATGGAAGGAGTCCGTGAAGCTTCTGTAAAAATTGAAAAACCTCTGGACGACTGGAAATTTCTTGATGGGGCTGAATTGAAATGCGCTGTTGCACACGGACTCGTAAATGCCAGGGCAGTGATGGATAAAGTGAAAAATGGTGAAGCTGAATATCACTTCATCGAAATTATGGCGTGTCCGGGAGGATGCCTGGGAGGAGGTGGACAACCTATCCCTACTAACGCGGAAATTAGAGATAAAAGAGCAAAAGCTATCTATGAGGAAGATATGGGCATGCCAATTCGTAAATCACATGAAAATCAGGAAATTGTCGAAATTTATAAGGATTTCCTGGGGAAACCAAATGGGCATAAATCTCACGAACTGCTTCATACCCACTATGTAGAAAGAGAAAGATATTAACTCATCTCTATTTAACTCATCTCCATCTAACTCATTTAATCCGATTCTTACAAACCGTCTCTATTTTATAGGGACGGTTTTTTTATCCCCTTCTTCAAAAAAGATTTTTCGGATCGTATTTCAAACTATTTCTGACCTGTAATTGTTGAGCTTGTTAGACCAGGTTCAGAATCAAACAATCGAACATGAAGTGAATCTTGATTTCTTCTGAAACCCCTTCATGGACGAAGATTTTTGCAGGGTTTCTTACTCATGGCAATATTTGCTATGGATGAAAGGAGAACTTAATCAGAGCTTTCCGGATGTTAAGCTCCCGGACAGTTCTCACAATTGAAAAAAGAGATTTTTTATGTATTAAAATCAACGATTATGAAAAAAGTACTTTTCCCCTTGGTGTTATTCTTTGTTTTTACTACCTGTGACACACAAAACTCTCAAGTTGAGAATTCTTCAAAAGCCCAAATTGATCGTAGTCTGGAATTACCTGAAGGATTCACTGCCTATGTTGTGGCAGAAGAACTTGGAAATGGAAGACATATGGCGGTTAATGATAATGGTGATATTTATATTTCTCTGCGACGAAAGAATAAAGGTGGGGGAATAGTCGCACTTCGTGATACCAATAAGGATATAAAAGCGGATATAATAGAATACTTTGGGGATGATCCCGGAACGGGAATCGGAATTCATAAGGGTTATCTTTATTTTGGATCAGACAAAGAGGTCATGAGATACTCATTACAGGAAGATAACCTTTTGCCTTCCCCTGGTCCGCAAGTCATTGCTACCGGATTTCCTGATCAAAACCAACATGAAGTAAAACCTTTTACCTTTGATAATAAAGGATATATATACATAAATGTAGGAGCTCCTTCAAATGCATGTATGGAACAAACGCGCACCAAAGGATCGGCCGGGATGGATCCATGTCCCCAATTGGAAAGACAAGCCGGCATTTGGCGGTTTGAAGATGATGTTGCTGATCAGGATCAGATGGAACAGGGTTACCGTTATGCCACTGGCTTGAGAAACTCAGTTGCCCTGGACTGGAATGATAATTCAGATTTCTTATACGTAGTTCAGCATGGTCGCGATCAATTGCATGAATTCTTCCCCGATATGTATTCTGTCGAGGATAATGCACAGCTTCCTGCAGAAGAGTTTTTTCTCCTGGAAGACGGATCCGATGGTGGATGGCCCTACTGCTATTATAACCAGTTAACCAATAAGAAAGTACTGGCACCGGAATATGGAGGGGATCGTGATAAAGTTGGAAGATGCGAAAATACAATCGACCCAATAATGGCTTGCCCAGGCCACGTTGCACCCAATGATTTGTTATTTTATCGTGGCGATCAGTTCCCCAAAAGATATAAAAACGGAGCCTTTATTGCCTTTCATGGTTCCTGGAACCGGAGTCCGCTTGAACAGGAAGGCTACTATGTCGTTTTTGTGCCTTTTGAAGGTGCCTATCCTTCAGGTGAATGGGAGATATTTGCAGATAACTTCGACCAGGTTGATGAAGTTATGAGTCCAAGTGATGCAGTTTACCGTCCCTGCGGACTCGCAGAGGGTCCTGATGGTTCCCTCTATGTGGTGGATTCACGGAAAGGAAAGGTCTGGAAGATTATGTATGAATGAATAAAAAGCCACCGGGCTGAAAGCTGAGCGGAGCTTGAAACTGAACCCCATGAACCTATACACCCGGTATCCTGCTGCCTATTCCTAATAAACCTCCAGATACTCATAACTATTGCCAATTTCCTTTAAAAACCGCTCAAAATCCTCAAATGAAATCACCAGGGTGGCTGTATTGTCATTGGGATGAAAACTAATTTTCCTGGCTTTTTTGAGGTTATTATCCAGGAAAACATGAACATGATTCTCTTCATCATGAATAAGACCGAATATGGAAACCGATCCCGGTCGGATTCCCAGGTATTTTTCCATCCTTTTTTCGGAGGCAAAACTTAGCTTACCTTGCTTGAGCCTTTTTTCCAGATCATGTATGCCCAATGCCTGACGGTGATCAATGATAACCAGGTAATGCTTGTTTCCTTTGTGATTACGAAAGAATAGGTTTTTACAATGTGTGGCTTCAATTTCTTTCCAATGCTTTTCAGCTTCCTCGATGGTGGGAAGGGGAGGATGTTCATAAATTACATAAGAGATATTCAATTTTTCCAGATAGGTAAGCACTTTATTTCTTTCTTCCTTCATAATTTAAGTAAAAAAGTATTAGAAAAGAGTAGATTTCCGGGTTTAATATCATAAGATTTTAATGTGAGAGCCTGATTCAAAAAGCGTTTAACCTTGTCATTCTGTTCTTTCTTCTATTTCGATCCAGACCGGACAGTGGTCCGAATGTACCACATCTGCCATAATGCCTGCATTTTTTAACCTGGGCCTTAATGATGGAGTGACCATATGATAATCTATCCGCCAGCCAAGATTCTTAGCTCTTGCATTGGCCCGGTAACTCCACCATGAATACTTTCCAGGACTTGAATCAAACTCCCTGAAGGTATCAAGAAAACCGCTTTCAACAAAACGGTCCATCCAGGCTCTTTCTTCCGGAAGAAAACCAGAAGATTTTTTATGTCTTTCGGGATGATTGATATCAATCGGTTTATGACAGATGTTGTAATCTCCACAAACGATCAAATTGGGCCTTTCAATTTTTAAATTGTCCATATATTTTTGAAAATCCTCAAGATATTCCATCTTAAAGGCTTGACGGAGATCCCCGCTGGATCCGGATGGGAAATACGAATTTACCAGGGTGATATCCCCAAAATCCAAACGCAATACCCGGCCTTCCATATCGTATTTTTGAATTCCCATATGAGGGATCATCTTATCAGGTTTTCTTTTTGTAAGAACTCCCACACCACTATAGCCCTTTTTCTGAGCCATATTCCAGTACTGATAATATCCCAGCATCTCGAAAGCTATTTTATCCACCTGGCTTTCCTGCAACTTGGTTTCCTGGAAACAAACAATATCCGGATCTTCTTCAGAAAGCCAATCCAGTAATCCTTTATTTATGGCTGCTCTCAGGCCATTCAAATTATAAGAGATAATTTTCAGAGACATCTTTTTGAGCTCAAAAATAGAGATTTTGGGCTTTGGTTCAAACTTTCTATTGCCTCCCGATATGTTCAACTGCAGTTTCATGTTGAATCCCATGTATATTTCTCGGTCTCACTCTGATTTTCCTTATCTTTGCATTATGCAAAAAGGGATTGTGATAAAAACGACAGGTAGCTGGTATACGGTTAAAACCGGAAATGAAATCATTCCCTGTAAAATCAAAGGTAAATTCAGAATTAAAGGACTCCGTGCGACAAATCCGGTTGCTGTGGGAGATAAGGTGATCTATACTAAAAGTACCGATAATACCGGCATTATTACAGATATTGAAGAGAGAAAAAACTATATCATCCGACGGGCATCAAACCTCTCTCGTGAATACCAGCTAATCGCTGCAAATGTTGATGAAGCCTGGATAATGGTTAGTTTGAGATCGCCGAAGACTTATCCGGAATTCATTGACAGATTTCTTGTTACCTGCGAAGCTTATGAAATACCGGCAAATATAGTCTTTAATAAAACTGATATTTATGAGGTGGAGGACGTTGAGGAGATGAAATTGTTCACTTATGTTTACAGGGATATTGGATATTCAGTGTTTCAGACTTCAGCCTTAAAGAAGGAAAATATTGAAGTGGTGAAGGAAAAAATGAAGGGTAAGCTTAATGTGATAGCGGGAAATTCCGGGGTTGGGAAATCAAAACTTATTAATGTTATGGATCCCCGGTTGGACTTGAAAACTGAAGCTATATCCGCAGCACACCTTACCGGAAGGCATACTACCACATTTGCCGAAATGCATCCGCTTTCCTTTGGTGGAGCCATTATTGATACACCTGGAATACGGGGATTCGGGCTGATCGATTTTGGTAAGGATGAGCTATTCCATTATTTTCCGGAGATTTTTGAAAAGTCGCATGAATGTCGTTTCCATAACTGCACTCATATGCACGAGCCCGGGTGTGCTGTGATAGAGGCCCTCGAAAATGGGGAAATCTTCGAATCGCGGTACACAAGTTATATGAGCATGATGGAGGACCAGGAGGAGAAATACCGTTAGGAAATCTACCCCGGTACAAACAAAAATAACTACCCTGACCCTGTAAGACATGAAAATTTGTTGAAAATGATCAGGTAGTTGACAATGAAACGTAATTGTGAATTATTTCATCATACTCATTAATGATCATTTTTAATATAGGATGAGCAGGATCGAAGACAAATCCATCTATAGTGTGAACCGGAAGAATTTTCGGTGAAGTACCA
>CAZQOV010000056.1:0-18287 GCA_964595055.1 uncultured Bacteroidaceae bacterium
ATTATCCGAGTCACATGCTGATATCGATTTATCCATTGAAGATATCACCATGATCAAGGCCTATATGGATATAATAGCCGGGCAGGGGATCATTGAGCCAAAACCGGAAGCGAATCGAACAATTTTCTTCATACTTCTTGTTATCCTTCTTTTGTTTTCACTTACTGATCTTATCATTACAAAGAAGGTTTCGGCCAAATGGGTACATCTTGTCATCATTTTGGGGGCCGGCTTTTTTATAACAAATATTCTGGTAGAGGAAGCCATAGAAATTGGCAGGTCGAAGAATTATGCCCCAAATCAGCCGGTGAAGTTCTCTCATGCCATTCATGCAGGACAGAACAGAACCGATTGTTTTTATTGCCACTCTTCCGCAGAATACAGTAAATCTGCCGGTATTGCGTCCACAGCCACCTGTATGAATTGCCACCTTATTGTGAGAAATGGCAACAGATCAGGTACATGGGAGATAAATAAAGTCATTTCCTCCTCCGACAATAATGATCCCATCGATTGGATAAGGGTTCATCATAATCCTGACCATGTATTCTTTAGTCACGCACAGCATGTTGTTATCGGAGAAGTTGAGTGCCAGGATTGTCATGGAGATGTAGAGGAGATGCATAGGATCAAACAGGTTTCGGATTTGTCGATGGGTTGGTGTATAGAATGTCACCGGGAGAGTGAAGTGAGTTTTCATACCAATGAATTTTACAGTAGTTATGAGGAACTGGTAAATGAGGTTAAACAGGGTGAAGTAAATGCGGTTACGGTTGAAAAGATTGGTGGCACCGAGTGTATGAAATGTCATTATTAAGCCCTTTGTTTTGGATTAAAAACTGCTTTTTGTAAAGAAATATATAGCATGAATAACAAAAGAAAAAAGCAAACCTCAGATTTAGGCGCGAAAAATAAAAGATATTGGAGCAGTCTTGATGAATATAATGATATACCTGATATTCATGAAGATAAACTTGAGGATGACCATAAGAGTTCTGTTCTGGAATTATTTGATGAGAAAATTTCCGGGTCCCGTTCATCGCGTCGCGATTTTCTGAAGCTTTTTGGATTTAGTTTGACCAGTGCCGCACTTGCCGCTTCCTGTGAAAAACCGGTTCAGAAAGCTATTCCTTACGTAATTCAACCCGAAGAGATCATTCCGGGGAAGTCTTTACATTATGCATCCACCTTTTATGATGGTAAGGATTATTGCAATGTTGTAGTTAAAACAAGGGATGGGAGACCCATCAAGATAGAAGGTAATTCACTTTCGGTCTATAACCGGGGAGGGACAACAGCCAGGGTACAGGCATCAGTACTTAGCCTTTATGATGATGCCCGGTATAAGGAACCGCAAAAAAATGGAAAAAATGTCAGATGGGAGGAAGTTGATTCCTCCATTATTCAGGCTTTAAAGGAGATTAATAATTCTGATAAGGAAGTGGTTTTACTATCTTCTACCCTGATTTCACCTACCACACAAAATCTAATTGAAGAATTTTCAGCGAATTATAAAAATTTCCACTGGGTACAATACGATGCAGTATCACATTACAGCATAAGAAAGGCTTACAAAGCCTTATATGGCAGTTCGGTTATCCCTGATCTGCGTTTTGAAAAAGCTGATGTAGTGGTAGGTTTTGGAGCTGATTTTCTTGGGTCATGGCTCGCTCCGGCTCATTTCATTCCACTTTATGCTGAAAGAAAAAAACTTCACAGCGCTAAAAAGGATATGCTCAGGCACTACCAGTTCGAATCCGGAATGACTGTAACGGGATCAAATGCCGATCATCGATTTCCTATAAAGCCCGAAGCTGAGAAGAATATCCTTATCTATCTCTATAATCGTCTGGCAGAACATTTGGGTCAACCCCCCATGCCTTCCGTTGAAATTGATGAGGATATTTCGTATATGGTTGAGGATCTTATTTCTGCCGGTAGTCGGTCATTAATTGTGTCCGGGAGCAATGATTTTGAATGTCAGGTGCTTGTTGCTGGAATTAACAAAATGCTTGGAGCTTTGGGGGCTACCGTAGATATGGATCAATACCTGAAGCTTGCAGCCGGGAATGATGAGGAAATGGTCGAATTGGTTGAAAAGCTCAACAGTGGAAAGGTGGGAGCCCTTCTGATAGACAATGTAAATCCTGTATATGATTATCCTGATGGAACGAAACTGGGAGATGTCATTTCAAAACTTGATTTGAGTATATCATTTGCATGGAGCAAAAATGAAACTTCCGAACGATGCCAGTATATCTGTCCGGTACATCATTACCTTGAATCATGGGACGATGCAGAAGTTATACCTGGCCATCTTTCCCTGATGCAGCCGGCAATACGGCCTCTTTTTCATACCCGTTCTATGCAGGATAGCCTGTTGAAGTGGATGGGAAGGGATGTTAGCTATCAATCTTATTTAACATCTGCCTGGGAACAACGATTTTGGGACAGAGAGACCAGGTTTGAGGATTTTTGGATTAAGTGTCTTCAGGAAGGTATTTACAATTATAAAACTACGGGAGAGGGCGAGGCAAGCTATAATACCTCAGTTTTGGAAAATATTTTGCCGGATACATTAGCTACGGAGAAGTTCAGTATCGTAATGAGTGAAAGTATACAGATGGGAGACGGGAAATACGCAAATAATCCCTGGCTCCAGGAATTGCCCGATCCCATTGCAAAAGTCTCCTGGGATAATTTTCTTTCACTGTCCCCAAACGATGCTTCAAAGCTTGATATTCATAATGGGGACCTGGTTCTTATAAATGACTTGCTGACGGTTCCTGTTCTTATACAACCGGGCCAGGCAGAGTCCTCAGTTTCAATATCGCTTGGATACGGAAGGCTTGCTGCTGGAAAAGTTGGGGATGATTTGGGCGTAAATGCTTTTAAATTGATAGAAATTAAAGATGGAATTCGTAAGTATTTTATTCGTGGAGCTTCACTAAAACCCACCGGTGAAAATATCCTGCTTGCCCTGACACAAACGCATAACTCAATGGAAGGCCGGCCGATTGTAAGGGAAGCCAATCTTGATGAATACCTTGAAAGTCCGGATGCGGGAAATGAACTGCATGAAGAATATGAATCTCACCATAAAACCCTTTACCCTGATGTTGAATTTGTAGGATTTCACTGGGGACTTGCCGTTGACCTGAATGCCTGTGTGGGATGTAATACCTGTGTAATTTCCTGTCAGGCAGAGAATAATATTCCTGTAGTGGGCAAATCGGAAGTCTATCGAAGGAGGATTATGCACTGGATAAAAATTGACCGGTATTATTCAGAGGATCCCTCCAATCCGAAAGTTTCTTACCAGCCAAATCTATGCCAGCATTGTGATAATGCACCCTGTGAAAATGTATGTCCGGTCTCTGCCACCAATCATAGTTCAGAAGGAATAAACCAGATGTCTTATAACCGGTGCATAGGGACTAAGTATTGCATCAATAACTGTCCTTACCGGGCACGTCGATTCAACTGGTACAAGTACATAAATAATGATAAAGTTGACTACAATACCCATTCTGATCTGGGTAAAATGGTATTGAATCCTGACGTTACGGTTCGTTCAAGAGGTGTAGTAGAGAAATGTTCATTCTGTGCACAGCGAATTCAGGAGAAGAAGATGGAGGCGAAGCTTGAAAATCGAAGGCTTGAGGATGGAGAGATACAACCGGCCTGTGTTCAGGCTTGCCCTGCCGGAGCCCTGGTATTTGGAAACCTGAAGGATAAAAACAGCAAAGTATCCAAAATGTTTGCAGATGCCAGAAATTATCATCTACTGGAGCAATTGCATACCCTGCCCAGTGTAGGCTATCTAACAAAA
Source organism: uncultured Bacteroidaceae bacterium (assembly GCA_964595055.1). GTDB lineage: Bacteria > Bacteroidota > Bacteroidia > Bacteroidales > CAYRTD01. The sequence goes on from CAZQOV010000056.1 coordinate 3,833, forward strand.
ATCCGAAACGAAAAAAAGAGTTAATACGAATAAAAATCCCTCACCATGTATAACAAAGGATTAAGAGGACCTTTAATTGAAGGCGACAAAACCTACAGTCAGATTAGTGCGGATATCATTAGACCAACGGAAACCCGGCCCGGAAATTGGTGGTTTATTGGCATGGCACTGGGTAGTCTGGCTTCACTTTGGGGTATTTATGCCATTTATGAAACTCTTGCTTATGGAATTGGTACCTGGGGTGTGAATAATACGGTAGGTTGGGGATGGGCTATCATAAATTTTGTATGGTGGATTGGCATCGGTCATGCTGGAACTGCCTTTTCTATTTTTCTTTTAATTCTCCGACAGCGATGGAGAACCTCGATCAACCGTGCTGCCGAGGCTATGACGGTTGTTGCTGTGGGGTGTGCGGCACTTTTCCCCGCGCTTCATATGGGCAGAATCTGGCTGGCTTTTTATATTTTTCCTTATCCCAATACACGAGGCCCTTTGTGGGTAAATTTTAATTCACCTTTGTTCTGGGACTTTATCGCTATTACCGCATATTTGTTGATTTCTTTTTCTTTCTGGTACCTGGGTATGCTGCCTGATTTCGCTACGATCAGAGACAGAACAACAAACAAGGTACGAAAAGCAGTATATGGATTCTTTTCTATGGGCTGGACGGGCTCATCAAAACAATGGACGAGATTTGAGTCCTTGAGTTTTATCCTGGGAGGGATTGCTGCAGTACTGGTTGTATCGGTGCATTCCATTGTTTCAACAGACTTTGCAGTATCCGTCATTCCCGGATGGCATACCACAATTTTTCCCCCTTATTTTGTGGTAGGGGCTATTTTTTCCGGTTTTGCTATGGTGGTAACGCTTATGGTGATTATCCGAAGGATTTATAAACTTGATGATTATATTACCGACAGGCATATGGATGCTATAGCAAGGATATTGATTTTTATATCCCTGATAATGGGAACTGCCTATATCACTGAGATCTTCGTAGCCTGGTATAGTGGGAATGATTTTGAAATCTTCACCTTCTTTAAAAATCGCGTTACCGGCAAATATGCTCTTCAGTTCTGGATAATGTTTACCTGCAATGCTGTGATTCCCCAGTTGTTTTGGATTCGAAAAGTGAGAAAGAGCATGCTTGCTTTATTTGTCATCTCCATAATTATTAATATCGGAATGTGGTTTGAACGTTTTAATATTGTAATTACTTCATTGGGAAATGATTACCTGCCTTCAAACTGGGCAGGTTATGCGCCTACACTAACCGAAGTAGGTATCTTTGTCGGAACCCTTGGGTTATTCACAGTGGGTGTTTTGATGTTTTTCCGCTATATCCCCATGATCGCCATTTCCGAGGTTAAATCTGTACTGAAGATTGGGACAAGAAAAGATGATTAACTAAAATTTTTATATAATGGACGGCATATTCAAAGTTGGTGTTTTTGATGATGAGGAGAAATTAATCTCTGCACTTCAGGATCTGGTTGATAAGGGCATCAGCATTCATGAAGTTTTTACTCCTTATCCGATCCACCGGGTAATCAGTATCCTCAAAAGAAAATCTTTGTTGCCTACTGCTGCACTGATTTATGGCCTAACCGGTGCGCTTGCAGTTCTTGCTTTTTTATACTATACCTCTGTGATAAGCTGGCCTATTGTATACGGTGGTAAACCCTTTAATACTTTCCCTTCATTTATTGTGATTACCATCATAATGACCATTTTCATTGTCACCATAGCAAGCCTGGGTACTTTTTCAGCCAGATCCAAACTGATCCCAGGTAATGAAAATCCCGTTTTTGATGAAAGAGGTACGGATGACAAATTTATAATCGTATTATCAAATTCTGAGGTTGACAATACACAGTTAAAGGAGGCAGCCGATATTTTGAAGCACGGAGGCGCCATAGAAATTGTGGATAAAAGTTTTGAAAAGAAAAAATAACCAAATATGAACAGAATAAAAGCTGAGATAAGAGCAATTTTGGGTGTTCTGATGATTTTGAATATTACTTCCTGCAAGGAGAACAGGAATCATCCTGGCTATGATTATTTTCCGGATATGTTCTATTCGGAAGCTTATGAAACATATTCTGAAAATCCGGTCTATGATGATGCCAGTACTATGAGAGAACCGGCTGAGGGAAGCATACCAAGAGGCTATATCCCTTTCCGGTTTACCATTGAAGAAGGAGAGCGCGAGAGAGCGGGGGTGGAACTCCGGAATCCTTTTTCAGGCAATACTCATGTCCTGGACAGAGGAAAATTGGTATATGAGAATTTTTGTATTATGTGTCATGGCAAAGAAGGTAAAGGTGAGGGATACCTTTATTCCAGTGGATTATATGCAGCTCTTCCCCGGAGTCTGGTGAATGATGTGGCCCGCGACCTGAAAGACGGAGAAATCTACCATACCATTAGCCTTGGGTTTGGCTCAATGGGAGCTCATAAATCTTTGTTAAGACCTGAAGATCGCTGGAAAACCATCACTTATATACGTCAGGTTTTACAGGAAAGCCAGGAAAGTATTACCAGGTAATTGGAATAAATAGAAGAATTAAACGCATATATTATGAAGGAAGAATTTAAAGCATCGACTACCTTCCGTATTATCGCCGGCATTTGTATCTTAATCGGATTGTCAGGATTCATTTATGGATTTCTAAACGAACCGGATCGTACCTGGGCGAATTACCTTCTGAATAATTACTATTTTTTCTCTGTAGCTATGGGAGGAGTATTCTTTTTTGTCATACAATACATATCACAATCCGGCTGGTCAGCTGCTTTCAAAAGAATACCGGAAGCCTTTATGTCTTACCTGCCTTATGCTGGAATTTTCTTTGTTCTGCTTTACCTTGGCATACATTCTCTTTATCATTGGAGCCACGAAGAGGCTATGATGCAAGATGAATTAATCAAACATAAAACACCTTATCTCAATGTAACCTTTTTTATGGTTCGCCTTCTGATCTATTTTAGCTTATGGATATTTTTAACCTCATTATTGAAGAGATTTTCTTTGAAAGAAGATATTGCCGGAGGAACCAAATATTTTTATAAATCTGAATTTTATTCCCGGATATTAATTTTTGTTCTGGCCATAACCTTTACCTTGTCAGCAATTGATTGGATCATGTCCTTATCTCCACACTGGTATTCAACCATTTTTGCCCTCAAGCAAATGGTTTCCGCTTTTCTTCATGGAGTTTCCATTATGATCCTGATCATTTTTATCCTTCATAAAAGAGGATATTATACCTTTCTCAATAAGTTTCACCTGCATGATCTGACACGGTATATTTTCATGCTGGCCATTGTTTGGGGATACTTCTGGTTTGCTCAGTTTATGTTAATTTGGTATGGGAATATTCCTGAAGAGACGGTTTATTACTATTATCGCTGGAAAGAAGGCTGGAAAACGCTCTTTTTTGCCGAGGTTATTCTGAACTGGGCTATTCCTTTCTTCGTACTTATGCCTATCCGGGCAAGCCGGAATATGACCGTAATGACCGTGGTAATTCTTTTTCTGATTGCAGGACAATATGTTGAGCAGTATTTGCAAATTATTCCCGAGACAAGCGAAACCCTCAGGTTTGGATTCATCGAGATAGCTACATTTATCGGATACGCAGGGTTGTTCTCTTATGTGGTATTCGTATCACTGGGACGGAGAAAAATTATTCCGGTTAATCATCCCTATCTTAATGAAAGCTTGGAACATCATTTTTAAATGGGGCAAATCGTTAATTCACTGTCTTGCAAAAGTTAACCTGCTTCTTCTGTAAAAAAATAGCATCTGAACACCATTCTTCAACTGTTTAATTTGGGTGTTATATTGCATTTTTCCGGCAGGAATCCGGGAGGAACTGTATAGCTAATCCCTGCCGTTTCCCAATATCTTTTTCACTCCATAACCGAATAAAAATGTGGTGAAAAAAGAAAATGAGCCATAAATTACCGGTACTATTGCCATTGCATGGCTTTCAAGGAGGGTTGCCGCAACAAAAATAGCGAGGGCGGAATTCTGGAGCCCTACCTCGATAGAAATAGTAAATTGATTCACTTTTTTTAAGGAAGTCCAACGGGCTACCATCCATCCCATGAACATTGTGGCAACATTTAAAAGAAAAGGATAAGGAAGGACTCTCAGATGATCGAAAATATTGGTTTTTCGGTCTCCTTCATCAATAAATATTACTCCCGAATAAATACCTAAAAGGAGGATAGGCAAAATATACCTTTGATATTTTTCAATTTTTTTTGAGGTATTGGGAAAAAAATGCCGGAGGTTCACTCCCGCATATGCCGGAAGCACAGTAACGAGAAAGACCTTTAAAATAGTGGATCCTACCGGTAAGGTAATATTGGCTTCCTGGCTGGTAAAATAATAGAGTCCCAGACTAACTACCGCAGGAATGGTGATAAGGGTAATAATGCTGTTTATTACCGTCATTGAAATGGAAAGGGCAACATTCCCTCTAAGGAGATAGGTTACCAGGTTTGATGTGGCTCCTCCCGGACATGCAGAGATAATTATGAGCCCTACTTTATGCAGGGGGTCGAAGTTAAAGAGGGAGGCAATAATAAAGGCTATAACAGGCAAAAGTAGCATTTGAGAACAAATGCCAATTATTACAGACTTGGGATAAAGAAAAATGTGTTTAAAATCTTTTAACCTTAAAGAGAGTCCCATCCCAAGAGTAATGATGGCAATTGTAATGGGTAAAAATATGTCTGAAAAAAGGTTCTCCATGTCTTCCTTGCAAATTCTAAAATTTCTAAAAGCACGAAATTAAACAAATAACGGATATCGTACGTTAATTAGATGTAAATCTCCTCATTAAATGAAAATTTATAATACCCGCATCTTCAAATGGTCTGAATTACTTATCGTATTTATCGGCTTACCCCTGATATATTATTTTGATTTGATTCCATTTCATAAATCCATTCCTCTTCTGGTAGTTTTTATTTTATTTCTTTTCATTTTGTTGAAAGATAAAAGCTTCGAGAACAGAAAAATCTATCATTTTTTCCGTTTCCCGAACTGGAAGCATGTAGCAATCAGGTTTTTTCTGTTCGCTTTGATAAGTTCAATAGTGGTTTATTATACCTCCCGGGAGTTTTTATTTTATCTTCCCAAAAATGAATTTGGCTTATGGTTGCTGATAATCGTTACTTATCCCTTTTGGTCGGCATACCCTCAGGAGTTAATTTACAGAGGGTACTTTTATCACCGTTATAAAGATATAATAAAAAAAGAATGGTTGATGATCCTGCTAAATGCTTTCCTTTTTTCCTTCTCACATATTATTTTTGAGAATTTACTGGCATTGATCTTGACTTTCCTCGGAGGCATTATGTTTTCAATTACTTATAAAAGAAGTAATTCTCTTATGGTGGTTTTTACTGAACATAGCCTTTATGGCATTTGGATATTCTCCGTAGGTATCGGACAATATTTTTATGCACAGACTTCTCCTACATAGAATTTTTTGAAATTTTTAAGCATTTTTAGGGTAGCGGATATTGCGACCATTTCTATGAGTCCGGGCAAAAAGAAAGGCCATGGATTATTGATATATTTTTCCAGGTTTGGGCTGTTAATACCTTCTAGAACTCCAATCCCAAAAGCTCCTGCAACAATTGAGGATATAAAAAGAATCCACCAGAAAAAGACGATATTGTCCGGTTTTTTACTCCTTGGGTTTTTCAATTCTTTCCAGGTTTCATAGTTTTCTCTCATTACCAGATAAGGAAGGATCAGGTTTATAACCGGAACAAACCAGGACCATATTGCAGAATTTGATTTGTGGTTCAAATAATAGATGTTTTCATCTTGCTCAAGCATGAGGTGAGAATGATAAAACCAGCGTAGAAAGTAAAAAATTATAAAAAGAACGGTCAGAGCCTGTAAGATTGAAAGGATAGATTGAAAAACCGTCAAACCGGTCACAGCGGATTCAAAATTCCCTTCATGGCTTAATATTTTCTGGATAAGCGCATACTCCCAAAGATATGAAATGGTTTTCCCAAGGGTAAAAATCAAATACAAATAGAAAAGTTTGGCCGTATCATCTGCTTCACTCATGAGCTTTTTCATTTTCATAAGCTTGCGATTTTATCTGCTAAGAGAAGAATTATGAGTATGACGTAATAAACATTCAACTCAATGAAATATTTTTTCGTTCCTACTGATTCCTCTTTATTGATTAACTTCCGGAACAGGAATATTGCAATGATTGTAATGATAATCAACAGGATGCGGAATGTCTCTTTCTGAAGAACTCCAAATAAGCCGAGCATAAGAGCAGCAATGAGGGAGGCACTTATCCATGTAAAACTGAGATTATTGATTTGTCGTATGCTAAATATATCAGTCAGAGCGGGAAGGCCTGCTTGTTTATATTGTTCTCCATACTTCAAAATAAGCAACCAGAAGTGAGGAACCTGTCCCATAAAAAAGAGAAATGCCAGAATCAGAGCGGTAAGGTCAAATGGATTCCCTCCGGCAGCTGTCCACCCGATGATGGGAGGTATAGCACCGGTAAGGGAACCCGGGATTACTGCAAAGGCTGAAATTCTTTTCAGGGGGGTGTAGATTCCGTTATACCAGATAATGGTTAGAATACCCAGCCACAGTGCATAGATATTTCCGCCTATGTATATTATGCTGCCGCCAAGTATAAAATTAAGGACGGTGAAAACAATGGCATGTAATCCACTGATTTTACCTGCCGGAATGGGCCGATTCATGGTCCGTAGCATTTTTGCATCTGTATTTCTTTCCTGAACCTGATTAAGGGTAGATGCTGCTATGCCCAGGAAAAATACCCCCAGACTAACAAGGATTATGTTGAGATCTATTGTTGGATTGTACAGAAAGAAGCCAGTAAAAGCAGTAAGACTGACCGGGATAATGATAGTATATTTACCAAGTTTGAGGTAGTTATAAAATGTACTGTTCTCAGCTTGCTTATTCATCCAGTGCTTTCAAATATTCAATGATTTTTTGAATATCTTCCTCAGATATGATCCCTTCATAGCTTTGCATAAGTCCTCTCTGATATCCCTCTACGATCTGTTCATTCGGTTCGTATATGGAAGAAGTGATGTACTCCTCATCTACAGTGACTGTTTTCTTTTCTCCATTTTCTATGATAACCCTTTCACTTCCCCATAGGCCAAGGTAAGAAGGACCTATCAGCCTTGAACCATCCTGTGAATGACAGGCATTACACCCCTGTGCGCGCAAAATAGCCAGTCCTTCAGCTCCCGCCATGTCTTCCTCACCTTCTGCCAAAGCAGCTGCTGTGGTGTCGGCATACCATTCTTCAAATTCATCTTTTGAAAGCACTTCAACGGTGGTTTCCATGTACGAGTGTCTTAATCCGCAATATTCGGTACAAAAAAGATCGTATGTTCCCTCGGCTTGTGGGCGGAACCACATTTGACTGTTTTTTCCCGGAACCATATCTTCCTTTACCCTGAAGGCTGGGATAAACAGACTATGAATGACATCAACAGATTCCAGGTTAATTACCACATTTTCGTTGACAGGAAGCACCAGTTTTGGAGATTGCTTTCCATTTTCATATTCAAAGCTGAAACTCCACATCCTTGCGGTACTGGTCACTTCAAAGGCATCTTTCGGTGGTCTTTTCATAGGTTTCCAGCCAGCCCATCCGAAGTAGAACATGATCACTACTAATATTGTAGGTACAATTGTCCAGAGCAGTTCCAGTCTGAGACTGCCTTCAATTTGGGTAGCTTTTTTGTGTTTTTTCCGGTTGTATTTGATAATGAAGTATATCATCAGTGCCGTGAGTCCTACCAGGAAGAGCAGGGAAATACCGATAATGAACATGAAGGCTGTATCGACCTTTCCGACAAAATTTGACGCATCTATACCTGTTGCTGAGTACATATCTTTATCTGTATAAGTAGTCTAAAAACGTTACAAAAATTACGATGGCAATTAACGCTATCACTCCTGTTACCATAAAGGCAAAAAAACGATCATCAAATTTCAGATGCATGAAATATACCAAAACCAGGCTGGCTTTGACTGTTGCAAGCAACAGTGCTGTGGTAACTGTTAAAGGCCCGAGATTAATCTGTGTTACCGCTACAGAAAGTCCTGTTAATATAACCAGTGTTATCAGAACCAGTGCCTGGGTTTTGTATGAAACAATAGTGTGATGATCGGACATTTTTATATTGGCTTTAAGTTAATAAATAAAATAACGGGAATAAATAGATCCATATTAAATCGACCAGGTGCCAGTAAAGACCTGAGTTTTCCAGTAAAGCAAAATTATCGTAGCGTTGCTTTTCTTTCCAAACATAAACGAAAACGAAAGCGATGAAAACCATACCAATGACGATGTGCAGCGCATGAAGTCCGGTCATGAAGTAATATAAACCAAAAAATAACACGTCTCCCTGACCTCGGTCTGTCAGGACGCCGGACCCGGGGTAAATGCCATGGCCGATTTTTCCTTCCCACTCAAAATACTTGTTTATGATAAAGATGAGCCCAAGAATGAAGGTTGCAGCAAGCAGGGCAAGGGAAAGTTTTTTATTCTTTTTTTGGATGGCTGTGATCGACATCGCTATGGTCATACTGCTTACAAGCAGAATAACGGTGTTAAGGGTGCCAATAGCCACATCAAGCTCATGAGCAGCCTGATGAAATGCTTCCTGGTTTCTGAAACGGTAAACCGAATAAACAATGAACAGGCCACCGAAAAGAAGCATTTCAGTGAACAGAAATAACCACATTCCGGTTTTGGAGGCTATATCGTCTCTATGTTGTTCCATGCTGAGGGATTAGGTTTATTCGTAATCGTATGGGCCTTTTTTTAGTGTCGGGATCTCTTCAAAATTTTCCAGTGGTGGAGGAGAGGGAATGGACCATTCAAATGTGCTTCCACCGTAGGGATCGGCAGGAGCAATGCTCTTACTTTTTCTTGCCGAAATAAGATTGATGATGATAATGGCCAAACCTGCTATCATTACCCACGAACCCATACTGGACAGGATATTGCCTCCGTGAAAAATTTCATCATAATCATAATACCTTCGGGGCATTCCTTTTATTCCCAGGTAAAACATGGGCCCATATAGTGTGATAAAACCAATGGTGAATATCAACCACCCGATATTTGCCCATCGTGAATCGTACATCTTTCCCCATATTTTGGGAAACCAGTAATGCAACGCTGCGAAGAAGGCGAAACCGGTTCCTCCGAAAACAATGAAATGAAAATGCCCTACCACAAAATGTGTATCATGTACATGTACGTTTGTGGCCAGTGATCCTAAAACCAATCCGGTAAGTCCCCCCACCATAAAAACAAAGATAAAAGAAGCGGCCCAGTAAAAAGGAGTGTCAAGTGAAATGGATCCTTTGTACATGGTGGATATCCAGTTAAATACTTTTATTGCGCTGGGTATGGCTACCAGGAAGGTTAAAAGTGAAAAGGTGAAAAGAGCAGTTCCGCTCATTCCGGAAGTAAACATGTGATGGCCCCATACAAAATACCCGACAAAAGCAATAGCCAGGGTTGATCCGACAAGGAAACGATAACCAAAAATACTTTTATGGGCCATCGTGGGTATAATTTCAGATATTACTCCCATGGCCGGAAGTATCATGATGTAAACTGCCGGATGAGAATAAATCCAGAAGAGGTGCTGGTAAAGTATCGGATCACCACCAAGTGTCGGATCAAAAAAACCAATATTGAGGGTTCTTTCTGCAATGATCATAAGCAGGGTAATACCCACAACAGGAGTAGCCAGGATTTGAATCCATGCCGTTCCGTAAAGGGTCCAGGGAAATAAAGGCATTTTCATCCAGGACATACCTGGAGCCCTTAACCGGTGGATGGTTACAATAAAATTCAGACCGGTAAGAATGGAGGAAAAACCCAGAACGAATGCACCCAATACAGCTGGAAGCATATTTGTTGTAGTTTTGAAACTGTAGGGAGCATAGAATGTCCATCCGGTATCGGGAGCTCCATCTCCGGTAACCAATGATAATAAGACAATAAGGATTCCTAAAACATAGATGTACCATGATAGCAGATTAATTCTGGGGAAAGCAACATCTTTCGCACCGATGAGAATCGGAAGGAAAAAATTCCCGAATACAGCCGGTAGCCCTGGAATTACGATGACAAAAATCATAATAACCCCATGAAGGGTAAAGAAAGCATTATAAGCTTGAGGTTCAATAATGGTTTTTCCGGGGGCCAAAAGTTCAAATTTCATTATGAGTCCGAGAATTGCTCCTATACTGAAAAATATCAGCATGGTGTATAAATAAAGGAGACCAATTCTCTTGTGGTCGGTGGAGAGGATCCAGGCCAATATCCCTTTGTACTTACCTTTGTACTCCAGGTAACTTGGTTCGTTCTTAGTGTTATTAGCGGTCATACTAGCTGGCTTTAGCGTGTTTTCTTCTCATAAAAACTAAAATTAGGAAAATTACAAAGGCAAAAAACATAATGAGTGTTCCGGCTACTTTGGTGACATTGAATACCATTGAATCTTCATTTCTATCATATGAATAGCAAAAGGCAAGCAATCGGTTTATCGAAGGTCCTATTTTACCCTCAGCTGCTTCCACCAAGGTAATTTTTATATCAAATGGTAAAAACTCAATGCCCCTGAGATACCGGGTAATTTTTCCTTCAGGAGAAAGGGCAATAAGCCCTGTGGGATGAGAATACTGGTCAATGACCCACTTAAAACGAAAACCAACCGATTCCGTAAGTTTTGCAATGTTCGCACTATCGGCAACATAAAATTTCCAGTGATTCCCTAGTTCTTTATTGTTAAGACTGCTAATGTAATTGGCTTTCTTTTGCAACCCGAGTTCAATGTTTTCTGTATGATCGAAGCTTACGGTAAGTACCTCGTAATCCTCACCGAGTTTAAGGTCAACTTCTTCAATGAACTTGGCTACACCCCACATCAAAGGACTGCAAGTGCCCGGGCATCGATAATAAACCAGATTCAGAATGGTAGGTTTATCGATCAATTCTCCAAGTGTAACCATTTCTCCTTCCTCATTTATGAGCTTTGTGTCCAGCGCGGCATATTCTCCCTGTTTTTCTATAAATCCGATTTCTACATCAGGCTCCGGGTTGGCAGGCTGGGCGTTGAGATTTGTTAAATTCAGGAAAAAGAAAAATAAAAGTATAGGCTTAAGCAGGTTCATTAAAAAGAGATTCTTGTTCTGAGCGTAAATATATAATAAATATTTCATGGCATTAATTATTAAGGTAAAGGCGACATTTTTTTAAAATCAATATAAATAAAACTTTGCAAATTAACAGGGTTGAGAGAAAAATGTTTTAAAAGATGTTTTAGCTCATGCTGCATCTCTTTCCGGTTTTGATTTTTTGGTGTAAAGTCAAATGCAAATTGTCTATCCCTTTCGCTTGTCCTTCTGGTCACCTTTCTGTATGTCGCTGCAGCTTCCCGCGAGCCTGGTAGTTCTTGCTGCACCGGCGGCAAGACTATCACGGGCGATGGGAGATGCTAACAGAGACTCAGGTTCTGCGCAGTGCCATTGTACAACCTTATGCTGCTGCTAGCTGTTTCTGACTTTTCAACTAAAAAATTCCCGGCTATTCAGATAGCCTTGAAGGCAGCAATACAGATACTAAAATATATAGCAAAATGGTATAGAATATGCCCTCCATTTGTAAAAATATTATGATAAATAGTGATGCCGTAAGAAAATACAGTAAAATTAGCCTTGACTGTTTGGAGGCATTAAACGACTTCAGGGAAAACATTCTAATGTCAGAAACCATTAACAAACTACTCGAAATGATAAGGAAAATCACGAAAAAAGAGGTAAATGTTATTACCTTTCCTCCGTTCAGATAAATAAATATTGACGAAACAATTAAAAAAGCGTTTGCCGGTGTCGGTAATCCACGAAAATTGATTTTCTGGCTTTCATCACTGTTAAAAATGGCAAGCCGTATGGCAGAAAAAGCAGGAATCAACAAGGCAGTCAAAGATAGATAATTCATAAGGGTTTGACTCTCGTTATCCGGTATAAGTGCGGAGAATGCAATAATGGCCGGAAGGACACCAAAGCTGACAATATCTGCCAGAGAATCCAGAGATCTGCCGATTTCGGAATACGCGTTAAATAATCTTGCAGCGTAACCATCCAGAAAATCAAAGATACCAGCCAAAAACACCAGGTAGATAGCAGTATTAAGTTCCCCTTTCATGACAAATATCAGTCCTACCGATCCTGAAATCAGATTCAGCAATGTAATGAAATTGGGGATGAGTTTTTTCATCAGTCTGGTATATTAAGGATTTGTTGCTTCAGCAAATTTGCATATAATTAAAGCAATTAAAAAAAAAATTGGATAATTTCGTGGATTGCAATGAGGCTGCAGCATTATTTAGAGTTTGCAAGGACCTTTCAGGTTCAAAAAACCGAAAGGATGAACAATTGGTCCGGGTTAAACCTTTGTTAATATTGAAATCTATAACAACTTTGCAATATCCTAAGGGTTTGTTAACTAAACTATAATACAAATGAATTTTGCCGAATATCTCGATAGTATCAATAAAAGCTATTGCAGTGATGTGCCTTCTATGGTGGATACCCATGAATTTGTTGATGATCTTATTCATTTGCTTTTTCCTGTAAAGACCAATCGCAACATCTCAAAATTTGAAATTGAGATTCAACTTGAAAGAATGCAACTAAGACTCAAGCAGCTGATGTTGCCACTAAAGAATGAGATGAAAAAAGAGCCCCATGAAGTGGCTAAAGTCTTTTTTGATCGTTTGCCCGATGTTTTTAAAACACTTCTCAACGATGCTGATGTTTGCATGAAGTCTGATCCTGCAGCCGACTGTGTAGAAGAAGTGATTCTTGCCTATCCCGGATTTTACGCTCTGTCGGTACATCGTCTTGCTCATGTTCTGTATTTGCAGGAGGTGCCTGTTTTGCCGAGAATTATGAGTGAATATGCTCATGGAAAAACCGGGATCGATATTCATCCAGGAGCAATTATTGGAAAAAATTTCTTTATAGACCATGGCACTGGAATTGTAATTGGAGAAACAGCAGTTGTGGGTGAAAATGTAAAAATTTACCAGGGAGTAACCCTGGGGGCATTGTATGTGAAGAAAAAAATGAGGGATACTAAAAGACATCCGACAATTGAAAATAATGTTATTATTTATGCAGGTAGCACAATACTGGGTGGGGAAACAGTGATAGGGCATGATACTGTCATTGGAGGGAATGTGTGGTTAACGGAAAGTGTTGCCCCTTACTCAATAGTCTATCGTCAACATAAATCGGTAGTTCGCGACAGTAAGAAACTTGATGAACCTATAAATTTTGTAATCTGACAGATATGAAAGCACAAAACATTCTGGAGACCATTGGGAATACACCTCATGTCAGAATAAACAAACTTTTTGGTAGCGACTACGAAGTTTGGGTAAAGCTGGAACGGGCAAATCCTGGTGGGAGTATCAAAGACAGGATTGCTCTTGAAATGGTTGAACAGGCTGAAAAAAAAGGAATTTTAAAACAAGGATCTGTAATCATAGAACCCACAAGCGGAAATACTGGAATTGGATTGGCTATGGTTGCAGCCGTAAAAGCTTACAGGTTGATTCTGGTTATGCCTGAATCCATGTCGGTTGAAAGGCGAGGAATCATGGCTGCACTAGGGGCAGAATTTGAGCTTACACCACGTACGGAAGGGATGAAGGGAGCTATGGCCAGAGCTGAAGCCTTGAAGAATGAAAATGAAAATGCATGGATCCCGTCACAGTTTTACAATCCTGCGAACCCTGATTCGCACATGAAATATACAGCTCAGGAAATTCTTAATGATTTTCCGGAGGGATTGGATTATGTCATTACCGGTGTAGGTACAGGTGGCCATATTTCCGGTATTGCGAAAGTACTCAAAGAAAAATGGCCGGAAATGAAAGTTTTTGCGGTTGAACCCGAAGCTTCTCCGGTAATTTCTGGTGGAGAACCCGGACCTCATCCTTTGCAGGGAATAGGTGCAGGTTTTATTCCTAAGAACCTTTTCAAGGATTTGCTGGATGGAACCATTCAGGTCAGTAAGGAGGAAGCTTTCGGTTTTGCAAAAAAATGTGCTCGCGAAGAGGGTATTTTTATGGGGATATCATCTGGTGCATCGCTTGCTGCTGTCAATAAGAAATTAAAAGACATTCCCAAAGGATCGCGAATACTCACTTTTAATTACGATACCGGGGAAAGATATCTTTCGGTGGAAGATTTATACGGGTAACGTGTTTTGATTTTTTTCACATAGACCCTAAGGGTTTTAAACCCTTAGGGTCTATGTGAAAAAAATCATAACACAAAGATAGTCAATATTATATAAAAAAATATTTAGTGTTT
>CAZQOV010000057.1:0-18268 GCA_964595055.1 uncultured Bacteroidaceae bacterium
AACGATAATATAAGGATTATCTTGCTCAATGTTTCTTGAATATTCAATAAATAAAGATAACAGAACCGGATCAATAGAGGTCATCTGTGGTTCCATGTTTTCCGGAAAGACGGAAGAATTGATCCGAAGGTTGAAGCGTGCCCGTATTGCCAGGCAAAAGGTGGAAATATTCAAACCGATTATCGATACAAGATATTCAGAGGAAGAAGTCGTTTCTCATGATGAAAATTCAATCCCTTCCAGTCCGGTCTCATCTTCTTCAAACATTCTGCTTCTAACAAGTGATGTTGATGTAGTAGGCATTGATGAGGCCCAGTTTTTTGATATGGGTTTGATTGAGGTTTGCAATAAACTGGCAGAACAGAAAATACGGGTAATTGTGGCCGGTCTGGATATTGATTATCTTGGAAGACCGTTTGGTCCTATTCCGGGTTTGCTTGCCACGGCAGAATATGTCACAAAGGTTCATGCCATATGTGTTCGTTGTGGCAACCTTGCTCATCATTCTCATCGTTTGTACGACGGCGATAAGCTTGTTGTATTGGGAGAGAAAGAACTTTATGAACCCCTTTGCAGAAGATGTTTTATCGAAGCATTAAAGATACAAAAGGAAGGATAAATGTAAATGAACATCAGGTCTGAGGAAATAGCAAAGATTGTAGGAGGTAAACTGACCGGCCCTCCTGATGTAGTTATCCGTGAGGTATTTATCGATAGCCGGAAATTTTTTACTCCAGAAAGCAGTCTGTTTGTTGCAATTTCGGGAGAACGGAATGATGGTCATGACTATATAAGAGAACTTATACGTCTGGGAGTCAGGGTTTTTCTGGTCGAGAGGATTCCGGAAACTGTCAAAAACGCAGAGCTTGTTTTCATTCTTGTGCAAAATAGCATTGATGCCTTACAAGCGCTGGGAGCCTGGTACAGAAATAACTTTAAATATCCCGTATTAGGTATCACGGGAAGCAATGGTAAGACCATTGTAAAAGAATGGATTTACCAGGCTGCTGGTGAGGAATTGCATATTGTCAGAAGTCCGCAAAGTTATAACTCACAGGTTGGTGTGCCTCTTTCCTTATTTCTTTTGGATGATAATTACAATATGGCTATTCTGGAGGCAGGAATTTCGAAGCCCGGGGAAATGGACAGGCTTCAAAAAATGATCAGACCTGTTTTAGGGATAATGACAAATCTGGGACAGGCACACCAGGAAAATTTTTCTTCTCTACGCGAAAAAGCCATTGAAAAGTTAAAATTGTTTATTGAGTCTGATAAGATCATCTATTGTGCTGATTATCCAATAGTACACCAGGAAGCCCGGAATATTTACCCTGAATACAAATTGGTTTCCTGGGGTATGTCAGGGGATTTCGATTATTATGTAACAAGGGAAATCTCTGTGCATGGAAGCACTATACATTTTGAGGGGAAGATAAGTGCCATTATTCAGACTCCATTTGTGGATCTGGCTTCTATTGAAAATTGCACTCATGTAGTGATTTTTCTTTTTGAGCAGGGCTATGCTCCCACTTTTGTTCAGGAAGCAGTGCTTTCCCTTGAGCCTGTGTCCATGAGGATGGAAATTTTGAAAGGCAGCAACCAGTGCACCCTCATCAACGACAGTTACAATTCTGACCTGGTTTCTGTTTCCAATGCTCTTGATTATCTTGAATTACAGGTTCAGCACGATAAAAATGCCCTCATTATTTCCGATATTTTTCAAAGCGGGATAAGCGATAAAGAGTTATACAGAACGCTTGCCAAAATGATATCAAAAAGAGCCATCAATAGAGTCATTGCTGTTGGGGAAAAAATTTCGGCCAACAGGAAATATTTTCATAATGAAACTCTTTTTTACCCTGATACCGATAGCCTTTTAAAGGATCTGCCGGGCTATCATTTTTTTGATGAGGCCATTCTTTTAAAAGGAGCCAGAAAGTTTGAATTTGAAAGGATCTCTTCGTATTTGCAGGAATCTGCACATCGAACCGTCATGGAAATAGACCTTAGCGCATTGCTTGATAATTACCGTTATTACAAATCAATCCTAAGACCTGGTGTTAAGATCATGGCTATGGTCAAAGCATTTTCTTATGGAAGTGGAGGATATGAAATTGCTAATTTGCTCGAATATCAGAACATAGAATATCTTGCAGTTGCCTACACCGATGAAGGGGTTAAGCTCAGAAAAAATGGGATCAAAACACCGATTATGGTAATGAGTCCTGAGAAAAATGACTTTCCTCTTCTTATTGAATACAATCTTGAGCCGGAAATATTCAGCCTCAGGATACTGCAGGAGTTTGGCAACTATCTCAGAAGAAATGCAATTGGCTATTATCCGGTTCATTTAAAAATTGATACCGGAATGCATCGCTTGGGGTTTTTGCTGAATGAGATGGATCAAGTAGCAGAGGAGATCAGTCAGAGCAATATGAAAGTGGTCTCGGTTTTTTCTCATCTGGCAGCAAGCGACGAGCGAGATCATGATGATTTTACCCGTCGCCAGATTCATCAGTTTAAAAATTTTTGCGATGAATTTAAAGAGAAGCTGGGGTATAAGTTTATCCGTCACATTCTCAATACTTCCGGGATAGAGAGATTTCCGGATGCTCAGTTTGACATGGTACGTCCCGGAATCGGATTATACGGCGTAAGTAAATTTGCCCCGGAAAATGTACGTGAAGTTTCTACTTTTAAAACGCGTATATCTCAGATCAGGGAACTTAAGAAGGGAGAAACAGTAGGGTATGGCAGAAAAGGGAGGGCAGAAAATAATATGAAGATAGCGACTCTTTCTGTGGGTTATGCCGACGGGATTCCCAGGTCGGTAGGGAATGGAGTGGGTAAGTTTTTGATAAATGGCCAACTTGCACCCATTATTGGAAGTGTATGTATGGATATGACAATGCTTGATATAAGCGGCATTAATGTTTCAGAGGGTGATGAGGTTATTATTTTCGGGAAAGAACATTCGGTAAATCATATGGCTGCTTATGCCAACACCATTGCTTATGAGATTTTAACCGGTATTTCGAGAAGAGTAAGAAGGATCTATTACCAGGAATAATATGCCTAAATTATCAGTAGTTATTATAACGTTTAATGAAGAAAAGAATATTGGCCGCTGCCTTGAATCCATCAAAGATGTTGCTGATGATATTGTAGTGGTAGATTCTTATTCTACAGACAGGACTGAGGAGATCGTACGGTCGCATAATGCCCGGTTTGTTCAGCATCCTTTTGAGGGACATATTCAGCAAAAGAACTGGGCCATTACCCAGGCAAAGTATCCCCATATTCTTTCTCTCGATGCGGATGAAGAGCCTTCCGAACAACTGAAAGATTCCATTCTGGCGGTAAAGGAAAACTGGCAGTACGACGGCTATTATTTTAACCGGCTGACCAATTATTGTGGCAAATGGATACGCCATACCAGTTGGTACCCGGCAAGGAAATTAAGGTTGTGGGACAGCCGTAAAGGCAAATGGGGAGGGATAAATCCTCACGACCGTTTCATCCTGGGAAAAGGCTCGACCCGAAAGTTTTTAAAAGGCGATCTTTATCATTATTCCTATTACAGTATCAATGAACACATTGAGCAGATCAATAAGTTTTCATCCATAGTCGCTGAGGCATTTTTTGCTGAAAAACGGAAAGCAAATATTTTCAACATATTGTTTCATCCGGTTTGGAGGTTGTTTCGGGATTATATTATTAAACTTGGCTTCCTCGATGGTTTCTACGGCCTGGTGATAAGTGTTAATTCTGCACATGAAACATTCCTGAAATATTCAAAGCTTCGGAATCTTTACAGGGAATATGCAAGCGAATCAAAAACCCGGATAGCTTTCTTTAATTCTGTGCTAAGCTGGGGAGGAGGTGAGCGCTGGCATCTGGATGTTTCTGAATATATGATGAAAAAAGGATATGATGTCGTACTCCTTTCAAATGCAAGGAGTGAACTGGCTAAAAGAGGTTCCGCAAAAGGGATTAGCTTTTTTCCTGTCCAGGTATCTAATTTGTCATTTTTAAATCCCTGGAAAATATACCAGATTTACAAAATATTAAAGATTAACAAGGTCAATACATTAATAATAAACCTGTCATCTGATCTTAAAGCTGCCGGAATTGCGGCAAGGCTGGCTGGGGTAGAGAATGTAATTTACCGGAGAGGGAGTGCGCTCGCTATAAGGGATACCCTTCTAAACCGGTTCATTTATCGAAAAATCGTTACCCGTATCATTGCTAACTCCAGGGAAACGCAAAGGACCATTTTGCAAAATAATGAGGAATTAATACCCAGAGGAAAAATTGAAGTTATTTACAACGGCATCGATCTCTCCGGTTATGATAAACAAAATTATGAGAAACTATACCAGAAGGAAAGAGGTGAAATTGTTATAGGAAATGCAGGAAGATTATCTGAGGAAAAAGGGCAAAATCATCTTGTTGAACTTGCTTATGAGATGAAAAAAGCCGGATATAAGTTTAAGATATTGATAGCAGGAACCGGAAAGCTAAAAAGTCGACTGGTAAAATATGCTAAAGCCAGAGGTGTATATGAGGATATCATTTTCCTTGGATTTGTTAGCAACATAAAAAGTTTTAATGCCAGCATCGATATATTTGTATTAACCTCATTATATGAAGGTTTTGGGTACGTACTGGTTGAAGCCATGGCCATGTATAAGCCGGTAGTGGCTTTTGATATTAATTCCTCTTCTGAGATAATTGAAGACGGGATGTCGGGCTATCTGGCTGAAAAAGGAAATGTTAATGATTTGTTTTCAAAGCTTCGGTATCTCATAGATAACCCGGATATTGCAAGAGAAGTTGGAGAAAAAGGGAGAGAAAGGGTAGAAAAAGTTTTTACGTTTTCGGAATCCATGGGGAAGGTCGAAAAATTAATACACTCAACGGCCAACGGTTCCAACGATCATCACCCAAAACAACAAAAACCCCGGGCTTATCCTGAAATAAAATGAAACCATCCGGCTAGTTAACGGCACAGGCTGGTTTGGGTGTATAGAAGAATGAATCGTCACCACTAAATTTGGGAAAAGCCGGATTGTTTTTCTCAGGAGCTAGCCTTTTCCTGAGAGGGTTTTCCTCTCAATTTATAATAATCTTTCAGGTTATGTTTCCAGCGCTTATGTGTCCATAACCAGTAAGCAGGTTCTTCTTTAATGCTTTTTTCAAGGTAGCTGTGATATTGTTCAATGATCTCATATTTTTCAAGGCTCCTGGCTTCTTCTGCAATTTTGACAAATTCAGCTTCATAGTACCCTCGTTTTACTTTTTTAATCTTCAAAAATAATACAGCATGATTAAAATGACGGGCAATTTTTTCTGGTCCCATGACCACCGGGGTGTCCTGATTCAAAAAAGTGGTCCAGTATTGTATTTTAGCCATCAAAGGACGTTGATCAGCCAAAAAAAATGTCATGGTAGGTACATTCTTTTTTTCGTATTGGATCAGGGTTTTCAAAATTTTTTCCATGGGAACAGTTCGGGCCCCGAATCTTTCTCTGTTTTTTCTTACATAACGATCAAAATATTTGTTTTTCAAGGGTTTGTATATTGGTAATGTCACATGGGGTATGTGCTCAGGGATAATAGCTGCCCATTCCCAATTTCCATAATGAGCCATCATCAGGCTAATGCTTTTTTTCTTTTTGTAAAGCTCTTCGCAAAGTTCAGGGTTTTTAACAGTGAAACGTTTGATCAATTCTTTTTTTGGTTTGAATCCAAAAACGGTAGACTCAATAAAGGAATCACAAAGGTGTTTATAAAAAGCGCTGGCGATCTCTTTTATTTCTTTATCGGACTTGCCTGGGAAGGAATTTCTAAGATTATGAAAAACGATTTTTTTTCTGTAGGGAACAATGTAATAAATGATGGGGTAGAGTATGGAAGAAAGACCATATAAAATTACCGTAAAGGGAAGAAGGGAAAGTAAACGAACCAGTGAAAAAAAGAGGAAAAAAGACAGTTTTCTCATTGTGGAAAAGAATAATTTTCATTCATTTCCCAAAGGTAGATATATTCTAAAGAAAAAGTTTCTCTTGAGGAAGAGAATTTTTCCTACTTTTGCAGCCAGATTATGAGCTTAGATTTATTGCAGCATATCCCGTTAAAAAGCCGGAAATCATTCCTGTTTTTTTACCTGCTGATCCTGATCATTCCGGCATTGTTTATTAATCTTGGGTTCATGCCCCTGATTCTTGATGAAGCCACACGTGCCAATGTGGCACTTGAAATGATGTATTCAGGCAACTACATGGTTCCGACGATTAATGGTGAATTTTATTATAATAAGCCTCCGCTTTTTAACTGGATACAGATCATCTTTATGAAATTAACCGGCAGCACTTCAGAGCTAAGCTTGCGTTTGCCTGTGGTACTATCCCTTATTTTCTTTTCGCTCACCATTTATCAGACTCAGAAAAGAGAAGGAGGCCGGGTGGTCGCGCTGTTCAGTGCCCTGGCATTTTTAACCTGTGGACGAATACTGATTTATGATTCACTTCGGGGTTTGATCGACATTACTTTTTCCTGGGTAATCTACCTCATGTTCTGGACCATATACACGTACGGCAAAAGAAAGAAATTCTTGGCTTTATTCATCATTACCTATGTTCTTGCCGCTCTGGCATTTCTGATGAAAGGGTTGCCAGCACTGGTTTTTCTTGGTATCACACTGCTGGCTTATTTCACCTATACCCGCCAGTTCATAAAATTGTTTTCCCTTGCGCATCTGGCCGGGTTTGGGTTTTTGGTTCTTATTATTGGCAGTTACTTTCTTGCATACAGTCAGCATAATTCCCTGATTGTTTACTTTGAAACTCTGTGGAGTGAATCCTCCAAACGGACCTTTCTGGATAATTCTTTATGGCAGAGCATCAAACATCTTTTTCTTTTTCCGGTCGATTTTGTTTATCATTTCTTGCCTTGGACCGCCCTGATATTTGTTTTCTTTTTGAGAGATGCCCGCCGTTTAATCCGGAAGAATGAATTTTCCACATTTTCCCTCTTGATTTTCGTGTTTAATATATTGGTTTACTGGGTTTCACCAGCAATCTTTCCTCGTTATCTGTTTATGTTTTTACCCTTGCTGTTTTTTGTGCTTTTTCATATTTATATTTACTCCGTGGAGAGCTTCTTCATAAAAAGAATTTTTCATCCTCTGGTTATTTTTATGGCTAGTTTGATTAGTCTTCTGATTGTTTTGGCTCCAATTATTGCCAACAGGGAACTTTATTCGCAATTTTATCTTAAATATTTTCTTATTCTGGTTCTTACATCACCACTTGTTTTTTTATTGATTAAACCTAAACAGAAGATATTACTCCTCGTTGGATTTCTTCTTATAGCCAGGATTGCCTTCAACTTTTTTGTTTTGCCTGATCGTCTGGCAAGCGGTACAGCCTTGTATCAGAAAAACGGGGCAATTGTGGCAGGTGAACTGACACGATCGGAACCTCTATATGTTTATGAAGATACCAAGATCCATCATGCATCTACTTATTATATTACACGAACACGCGGTGAGATTCTGGAGAGATGGCGTGGAGAGGTTTTGCCTGGTTATTTTTATATTGTGGAAAAGGAAGACCTGGAGTATTTGCCTCCCTACAAACTTATACACAGCTTTGAAACCCGTATTGAGGCACTCCGATTATATCTGATAAGGATTGAAGATAATTTCAAACCGGGAAACAAAAACAATACCTAGCCCAGTTCACTTATTCGTTCCAACTTCGGCAAATCCAGAATTTTTATCTTACGTCCGTCAATGGCTATTACTTCTTCCTGGGCAAATGTGGATAAGGTTCTTATGGCATTGGAAGTGGTCATGTTGGAAAGATTTGCCACGTCTTCCCTTGAAAGATAAATTTTGATGGTTTGTCCATCCTCTTCGTACCCATATGTGTCTTTGAGGAATATGAGCGATTCAGCGAGTCTCCCTCTTATATGTTTTTGTGTAAGTGTTACGGTTCGATTATTGGAAAAACCGAGTTCTGTAGCAAAAGCTTTAATTATATTCAGGGATAAATCGGAGTTGATTCGTAATAATTTATATACACTTTCCTTGTCAATCATACATACGGCACAATCTTCAATGGCAACTGCGGTAGCCGTATGATGCTCTTCAGCAAAGAGAGCTCTGTAACCAATGAATCCAACAGGTTTAGCCATCCGTACAATTTGTTCCCTGCCTCCAACCCCTTCTTTGAATATTTTCACTTTTCCTTCGGAAAGACAGAGTAAACCTGTTGGTTTATCCCCCTCCTTGAAAATGATTTCTCCTTTTTTATAAAGCGCACAGGTGTGATTTTTTCGTATTAAATCTTTTTCCTTGGGAGTAAGGACGTTAAATACCGATTTAGGGTTATCGATACAATTGTCACAATTTAAAGTCCTGTCCTGCATGATGTTCTTTTTTCTAAAATTGGTTTAGTAATGTTAAACGAACAAATGTATAAATTTTAATCGTTTATTTATTGACTTGATTAAAAAAGGTCTGGTTTCTTAATTCTTAAATATAACGATTTTTTTTAAAATTCTAATATTTTGCCACTAGTGGGATTCTTCTTCCATATCCGAATGCTTTGGAAGAGATTCTTAAAATTGGAGGAGTTTGATATCTTTTATACTCATTGTTATTCACTTTCCGAATAATATCCTCCACCAGTTGAGGTTTGAAGTTTTCAATCTCTTTAAGCGGTTTTTGTCGTTCAATATATTCAAAGAGGATCTTGTCAAGTATGTCATAATCGGGCAATGAATCGGTATCTTTTTGATCGGGTTTAAGCTCTGCTGAAGGGGGTTTTGTCAGGATATTGTCAGGAATTATTTCTTTTTTTTTGTTAATAAATTTTGCAAGCTTGTATACATCAGTTTTGTAAACATCTCCAAGAATTGAGAGGCCGCCGGCCATATCGCCATATAGGGTTCCATATCCCACAGCTGCTTCCGATTTGTTGCTGGTGTTCAGTAAAATATGCCCAAATTTGTTGCTGTAAGCCATGAGGATAATGGCTCTGATTCTGGACTGAATGTTCTCTTCGGTTATGTCTTCCTTACGATCTTCAAAAACCGGGACCAAAGCTTCTTTGAATTGATTAAAAATGTTATGAATTTCAACGATATCGTACGTAACCCCAAGATTATCGGCCAGCTTTACAGAATCGGTTATGGAGTGTTCGGAAGAATATTGGGAAGGCATCAATATTGCATGTACATTTTGGGCATGCAATGCCCGGGCTGCAAGCACGAGAGTAAGGGCTGAATCTATGCCACCCGACAATCCGACAACTGCTTTGGCAAAGCCAGATTTCCTGAAGTATCCTTTTATTCCTGTAATGAGAGCATCATGAATCATCTTCAATCGGTCAGGTTCTTCAAAAACTGGTGTTTTTACCGGTTTTGTTAGATTGTCGAGTTCAATGATCCTTACATCATTCAAAAAGAAATTAAGTTGTTCCACAATTTCTCCATTGTTATTAATCGCCAGACTTCCACCTTCAAA
This sequence comes from uncultured Bacteroidaceae bacterium, assembly GCA_964595055.1. GTDB lineage: Bacteria > Bacteroidota > Bacteroidia > Bacteroidales > CAYRTD01. The sequence goes on from CAZQOV010000057.1 coordinate 9,536, forward strand.
GATCAACTGGGTTTGTGCACCGGTTTGGTTCACATAAATCACAGGGAGCTTATATTTCCTGGCTTTTTGGATGAAAATATCTTTTTTAACTCCCAGTCTTGAATGCGAATAGGGAGAGGCCGCAATGTTTACGATAAAATCCGGATTGAGCTTTGCCAGTTCATCCATGGGTGATGTTTTATATAACCTGCGTCTTTCAAATTCACTTTCAAATGGCTGGTCATCCCAAAGGTCTTCACAAATTGTCACCGCAATATTTTTCCCTCTGAAGGTTAATAATTTAAAATTGTGATTGGGTTCAAAATATCGGTATTCATCAAAAATATCATAGGTGGGTAGCAAAGATTTGTGGAATACTTCTTTTACTTTTCCTTCATTTAAAAAATAGGCAGAGTTGAATAAGGCTTTTCCTTCAGGGTCATCATTGAAGGACGGACCTCCGATGAGAACCCCAATTTTTTTACATATCCGGGAAATCCGGTGAATTTCATCGATGCATTCCTGAATAAAGTCTCTCCGTTCCAGAAGGTCAAGAGGAGGGTAGCCACAAATGGATAATTCAGAAAAAATCATAAGATCAACATCAAAATGTTGAGCTTTCTTTATTTCCATAACCATGTTTGTGGTGTTATCCATAAAATTTCCAATATGATAATCAAGTTGCGCCAGAGCAATTTTCATAGTTTTATCTTTTGATCTTTATTAAAACTGAATTCCAAGAACAATTGCAAATCCCTCCGAGATCAGCCGGTAAGAAGAATTTTTGGTGATATCCAAAAAACCGGAATAATATCCTAGTCCCGCAACTATTGCTGTATTTCCCCCAAGGCTGTATTCAATCCCCCCTTCAATAAAATAGTTCATATGATAAAAACTTGTTTCATCTTTGAATTCGGTCTTTTCAAAAGTATCAGATTCATCCGAAACTTTTGATTTTACCAGAAACATGGGGGTAAGTCCGGCATTTAACCAATAGGTAGTATAACCAATTTCTATGGTTTTGAACTTCAGTCCAATAGGAACACTTATGTATTGAAGATTAAATGTCATTCTGGAGCCGGATGGCAATATACTTCCCGAATTTGAAATGTTATACATCAAACTATCGTTATAAATAACCCCTCCTTTTATATTATTTAGGGTAATCCCTGTCGAAAACGCATAATTTTCAGTAAAAAATGCATCGATTTCCAGACCAGTATTCAATGCAGGGAAGGAGCCATTTGCCTGATAATTGTCGTCTTTTCCTGAAAACCAGGTAAGCTGAGGATTAGCCATAAAACTAAAACGGACATTCTGGGCATCGCTTAGAATTGCCAGAGGCATTAGTATAAAAACTAAAAATAATTTTTTCATAAAGATGGTTATTATATCATTATACGCAATAATCAGTTAAATACCGGGTTTTTTTACAGAGCTTAATTAAATTTGTACAAAATTAAAGAAAATTAGGAGAATCTTTTAAACCATGTACTTAATCAGGATTTATATTATTATGGCGCTTACTTCTGTTCTTTTTTTAGCAGGATGTAAACACCGGGACAAGAAACCTAATGTGAGGGATTTAAAAGTGGAGACGGATATTGAACGATTTGAACGGGAACTTTTTGAGATGAATGTGGATAGCATTCCTGAGGCTATTGATTATTTCTATGAGAAGTACAATGATTTTTATGATATTTTCAGTTATCATATTGTAGACCTGGGACGACCCTCTGATAAGGCTTACAGTGGTTATTTGACGATTTTTGTTAAGGATGACTTAAATCGGGAAGTTTACCAGGAGGTTAACCGGGTTTTCCCGGATCTTGATTTTCTTGAAGAAAAGTTTAATAAGGCATTTCGTTATTTTAAGTTTTATTTTCCTGATAAGGAAGTCCCTTCATTGGTATCATACATCAGCAGATTCAATTATCCCTATTTTACAGTCTCAGACTATATTGGGATTGGTTTGGATATGTACCTTGGAGTAAATACAGAATATTACAAACGTTTAGGGCTTCCTCAGTATCAGGTGAGAAATATGCATCCGGATAAGATCCCTTCAGATGTTCTGGGGAATTATGCCAATGCCCTTTTTCCTTTCAATGATTCGACCGAGAATGTTCTGAACCGGTTAATTCATGAAGGGAAGATGATGTATTTTCTGGATATTATTTTGCCGGAAGAACCGGATACGCTTAAGTTTGGATATACCAGAGATCAATTAAAGTGGTGCAAAAAAAATGAAGAGGAAATGTGGACTAATCTGGTAGAAGATGAATTGATCTTTTCTACCGATCCTATGGATATCCGAAAAATGACAAATCCTGCTCCCTTCACTTCTTTTTTCACTTCCGAGTCTCCGGGAAGAGCTGCAGTATGGATTGGATATCGCATTATAAAAGAATACGCACGCAGAAATCCAAAACTGGACCCGGCCTCCATTATGAAAGAACAGGATTTTAAAAAAATTCTGGAATCGGCCCGCTATAATCCTTAAAAGGAGTGTAAACTATCAGTTTTTACTAATCAGTTTACGAATGAGGATACCCGAATCTTCAATCTCCATTTTTAATAAAAAGATTCCCGACGAAATGCCATAGTCAGCCGGATAAAAGATCATCTCATGTTCTCCGGGATGGTGTTTTGAATTCACCAGCCTTGCAACCTCTTTACCGGTTATGTCAAAAAGAGAAAGTCTTACATTCTTTTCGTTTTCAAGCTTGTATGAGATTCTTGTTTCTGTCTCCAGCGGGTTGGGATAGATTCTGAAATATTGATCGATATAATCAAGCTCAGACATGCCTGTGCTTTTGATCATATTGTCATCGAGATTGGAAAGTGAATGAACGAAAGGACCACTGCCAGCCTTTCTTGACTCCTCATCATCAAGATAGATGGTTTCCGGGGTTTTTACTTTCACATTATAATAATACAGGATATCTTTTTTACTATTTCTGTCTACATAAGAATACCGAAAAATCTTTGGATCATTCGGTATGGAATCTATCAGCTCAAGCCTGGTTTGCTCGGTCCCCCGGTACAGGTAAAAATAATCATACTCGAATCCCAGGTATTTGTTCCACTCGAGCAAACTTGCATTTCCATCTATGGTGGAAGCTTTAAGGTGAATCGTTCTGTGCGCCTTGTTGGTTCTCAGATTCGAATAGTTATCACAGGAATCCACTACCCTGAGATTATAATACTGTGGTCCCTGGTATGGATCGGAAACATTGTCGATAAAAAGATTTGTATTTGCAAAATTGGAATGTCCAAGGAAATCGTTTTCTGTATTCCCATTATAGATAGCAAAGGTTCTGGTTCTTTTTTGGCGTGTTTTGGAATATATTACAACATTTTTTTCCGCTAAAGGATCGTAAGTTGCCAGTAAAATTTTTTCCTGTTCAAAGGGAAACTGGAATTCCACAAACAATTCCCGGGAAGCTTTACAACCATCCTCATTGGTAACCTCAAGGGATATATTTTTTGATGTATCCACACTAATGGTGGCATCATTTGCATCCGGTTCCGACCATTTATAAAGGATGGATCCGTCTGTGTTGGATACTTCTGCCGTGATTTCGACATTTTCTCCGGCACAAAAAAATTCACGTTTAGGAATAAAAAGGTTTAACTCTGGATTTTCTCCTGCTTGTATAGAAATTTCATCACTTGCCGAATTTCCACAATCATTATATACCGTAACAGAGTATGTTCCTGGTTCTGTGACAAGTAACAGCCGCTCTGTTGACCCATCATTCCAGAGCCAGGAATCATGCTCACCTGCATCGAGGTAAATATTTGTCCCCGGACAGAGAACAGTATCATTTCCCAGGTCTACAACCGGGTCAGGGCAGATCTGTCCATAAAGCAGGGCAGGAAGCAGGGAAAAAAATAATGCTGCTGTCATTTCTTTCATCTTCAATGATTTCATGATGATTAGTTTATATTTTCAGAATGAACAATCTTATTTCTCAAGAATACAGGCTTTTATTTTTTTACTGATCTTTAGGCAGAAGGTTTAGATAATTGACTTTTTTTTTACTAAAATCATTTGGCTTTTCACAAAGGATGAAATTTGGCGGGGACTCATTATTTCGTTAGTAAAAAATGACTTAATAGTGATATATTTTTATATTTGCATTACCACAGTCTTATAACTAATAATGAATTACAGAATCAGTGTCGTCCTGATCATTCTTTTATTCTGCTTTGTTTCTCTTCCCGGGCAGGAAACAAAAACCGACAGCTTGCTTCAAATTCTGCAGACTGCAGACGGAGAAGATAAGATCGTTCTCTATCTTTCACTTGCTGAGGAGTACAGCAGGCCGGATATGACAGTTGCCCTGAAGTATGCCGATTCGGCCATTGAACTTTCTATTGTTTTGCAAAATGAGGATTTAATGGCGGATGCTTATGCGAGGGCAGGGAAAATTTATTTTAGTAATGATGCCTTTGATAAAAGCACGGAATATCTTTTGTTAGCCAAAGAAAGCTACCTTCAATTGGGAAAGTTAAGGGAACAGGTGGATATGAACAATTATTTATCGCTGGTTTTTTACTATAAAAATGATTACGGTAAAGCCCTGGATTATTCCCGGCAAGCCATTGAGCTCGCTGAGGAATTGAATAGTGAAGAATTGAAAGCTGAAGCTTTATCCAACCTTGGGAGAATTTATAACCGAATGGGTAAGGGTGAGGAGGCACTTGCGGTTTACCTGGAGGCCCTGGAGACATGGAAAGAGCTAGGCGACAGAAATCAGATGGCAAATACATTAAATGGCATTGGATCTTATTATTCAGCCCGGGCCGAATACCAAAGTGCAATTGAATATTATGAAAGAACGCTTGAGATACATGAGGAATTGGATAATGAGCGCGGACGAGGGATTGTGATGAATAACCTGGGAAATCAGCATTTACAGCTGGGTAATTTTGATGAGGCTTTTGGTTATTACCAGAAGGCATCAGAGATCTTCAGGGAAATTAATTTTCACAGAGGAACTGCAGCTACGCTGACCGGAATGGCAGTCATTTATGAAAACCTGGGCCAATTTAATTCTGTTCTCGATGTATATCAGGAAGTGCTGGAGATACGAAGAAATCAAGGGGATAAGTTTGAACTGGCCAATACCCTCAGCAACATTGCCGTAACCTATTCCTTTATGCTGAATGATTCTTTGGAATCCATATTTGGTTCAAATTATCAGGATTCTATTTATATCAAGGGTTATCAGCCTGAAATAGAGTTTGGGCAGAAATCCATAGAATATAATTTACAAGCATTGAACCTCAGGCGTGAGATTGGGCATACCAGGGGAGTTGCCATTACACTGGCCAACCTGGGTATTGTAAATCAATCACTGGGAAACTTCGATAAGGCAAATGCCTACTTTACCGAATGGATGGAATTGTCCCAGGAAGTTCAGGATGATGACACCAAAGTTTCTGTGAACATTGGTCTGGGCAGGTATGCGTTGTATGAGGAACACTTTAGCAGAGCCATTATTTATTTCAACAATGCTTATCGGCTTGCCAATGAAATCAATAAAAAAACCTACATACGGGAAGCCGCCAGAAATCTATCGGATTTGTATGAAAAAACGGGCAATTTTGAACGTGCCCTTGAATATTATAAGCGTTTTCACAATGTTAGCAGCTCTCTTATCCAGGAAAAATCGAGGGAGCAGATTTATGAGATGCAGGTAAAATATGAGACAGAGGCTCAGGAGAAGGAGAATGAAATTCTAAGAAAGAATCAGCTAATCAATGAAACCAAGCTGAAAAATTCCCGAAGGGCACTTATTGCTTCAATAATCATATTGCTGGTATTTGCCGGATTGGTGATTCAGTTAATTCGTCAGAATAATCTTAGAAGGAAAGCCAATGAGGAACTGGCCAAAAAGAATCAGCTCATCCTCGAACAAACACAGGAAATTAAAGATAGCATTCAATATGCCAGCAGAATCCAGAATGCTCTTCTACCCCCTGAGAATTATATTCATATGCTTCTGCCCCGGCAATTTATGATATTCCGGCCCCGTGACATTGTAAGTGGTGATTATTACTGGATAAAGGAAAAGGGAGATAAAATTATTACGGTTGTTGCTGATTGTACCGGTCACGGAGTTCCGGGTGCATTTATGAGCATGCTTGGAATAGCCTTCTTAAATGAGATATTCAGCAAACATGAAAAGCTGTCTACAGATCTGGTTTTAAATGAATTAAGGACGCAGGTAATCAGTTCCCTGCATCAGACCGGTAAAGAAGGAGAGAGCCAGGATGGTATGGATGTTTCGATTTTTATTTTTGACAGAAAGACGATGGAACTTGAATTTTCCGGTGCCAATAATTCTCTTATTATTTTCAGCAAGGGAGAAATGATTGAATTGAAGGCTGACAAAATGCCCATAGGAATTCATACGGAGACCTATCAGCCTTTTTCCAGAAAGGAAATAAAACTTCAGAAAAACGATATGCTTTATGCCTTCTCAGATGGATATCCGGATCAATTCGGAGGTCCGAAAGGTAAAAAATTTATGATTAGAAAGTTCAAGACCCTTCTGGGTAAAATACATGATCTACCCATTGACGAACAAAAAGAGTTTCTGGAACAAATTCTGGATGAGTGGATGGCCGATACCAGTCAGATTGATGATATACTCGTAATGGGAGTGAGGGTGTAGAAAGGTAATCAGAAATCGCCGTTCAGCTTCTTCTTTCTTTTAGCTTTTGTTTTATTTACTCCATTTCCTCTTCCAGTTTTTGCCTCAATTCCTCCATGGATAAATTTTTCGCAATGATGGTGCCATCAGGATCAAGCAAAATGGTATGGGGAATGCTTTTGACGCCATAAATTTCTCCTGCTTTACTGTTCCAGCCTTTGAGATCGGACACATGATACCAGTGGAGCTGGTCATCTTTTATGGCCTGTTTCCAACTTTTCTCATCACGGTCGAAAGATACTCCCAGGATGTCTAAGCCTTTGTCTTTAAAATCTTCATAAAGTGCTACGACATTCGGATTCTCTCTCCGGCAGGGTCCGCACCATGAAGCCCAAAAATCGATTAAGATGTAATGTTCACCGGTAATTTCCGATAAAGCCAGTTTTTGCCCATCAGGAGTGGGCAACTCGAAATCCATGAATTTGTTTCCTACCGCAACTTTTTCTTTTACTGCAATGTGTTCTTTTAGTTCCTTCACATAGACAGAGTTTTCTACCTTACGATCCAGATTGTTTACTGCGGTTTTCAATTCTTCAAGACTCATGCTGTGATACATTTTGCTACGAAGTACGTATGGAGATACCCATGATCCCCTGTTTTCCGTGATATATTGTTTATTCCTTTTCATTTCTTCAGCAGCAAATTCATCAAAGCGGTTGGCAATTACCTTCATTTTTTCTTCATTTCCGGCATTGCGTGCCGCCATGTAAGTCTGATAAGCTTCATTTTTTTTGACCTCCAGATCTTCGAAAAGATTTTGATAAGCTATGTATTCATCATGAATGTCAGAACCAGTTATCATGGTGTTCTCTGGTTCGTCAAAATCGGGCAGGATCACAATATTCGAATTTTCAGCAAAAAAGGCCACGGGTTTACCTGCATTTTCCAGTCTTAGATAGAGAACTTCAGGAGCTTCAATTCTTCCTGTGAATTGAACCGGTTCTCCGGGTTGGATTCTGGATGAATCAATCGTTTGCCATTCTCCGGATGCTCTGAGGGAAAGATAAAGATAGGTATTGTTGAGGTTCTGGGTTTTTACGGTAATAACAAAACCAGGATTGTTCCTTTCTGAAACCTCTGTTGGGTCTGCAATTATATCATTAGTATTGAGATACAGAGTGATTAATAAGAGAAAAAGCATTTTTTTCATCGGCAATATTTTAAGCATTATATGAATACATAAAACGGATATCCGCTATGGTGAATTGCTATTTTTCAAAATATTTTTTCAGCAGTTCTCCTGCAGCATTAAAAGAATTTAGTTTATTATTCAGCACTTTGCTTTCGTATTTTTTTAATTCGGTATTAATTAGGGGATTCTCATAAAAATTTTGTTTCTAGGCCTCATTTATGGTTTCATACATCCAGTATAAGGATTGTTTGTTTCTTTTTTTTCTAAAAAAGTCGTTATTTCTTGCGAAATTTTGATACTCGTTTATGATTTGCCATATTTCTCTGATCCCTGTCATGGTTAAACTGCTGCACGTAACTACTTTTGGCTTCCAACCCGATTCAGGGACAGGAAAGAGATGAAGTGCATTTTCATATTCAGCTTTGGCAAGTTCTGCTTTTTCTATATTCTGTCCGTCAGCTTTATTAATGGCAATTAGATCTGCCATTTCCATGATTCCTCTTTTGATCCCTTGAAGTTCATCTCCTGCGCCTGCAAGCATAAGAAGCAGAAAGAAGTCGACCATCGAATGTACTGCTGTTTCTGACTGGCCTACACCCACGGTTTCAATGAAAATTGTGTCAAATCCGGCAGCTTCGCATAAAATAATAATTTCACGTGTTTTTCGGGCAACACCGCCCAGAGAACCACCTGAAGGGGAGGGGCGGATGAATGCATTATTATCTGCTGAAAGATTTTCCATCCGGGTTTTGTCCCCCAGTATACTCCCCCTGGATTTTTCACTACTGGGATCATTAGCCAAAACGGCAAGTTTTTTGCCCAATGCGGCAAGAGGGGATCCGAACTCCCCATTAAAGGGGCTTTTCCTTACCCCGGGGACCCCGGTTTTGCCTT
>CAZQOV010000058.1:0-17907 GCA_964595055.1 uncultured Bacteroidaceae bacterium
GTAAAGTTAGCACCACATCCAAGATGCCTGGAGGAAATCAGGATGAATTATATGCAAGCTCCGAGAGAGCCGGGAATTATGTAAAATCAAAACTGGGAGCAACAGAGCAAATTCTGAAGGAGTCTCTGCAAATGATTTAAACCTTTGAGCCTGGCTTTGCTTGGGCGGGATGCCTGCAACCCGAAAGAAGAGTGCTGAAAAAATGACTAAAATTTTTAGCAGGTAGAAATGGAAAGCATTTCTGTTATTTTTTTACTTCTCAGTTCGTAAATTCCGGAGGGAAAAAACAATAAAATATATTTCAAAAAAAGAGCTTTACCATAAGAGTTATTCGCAAACAACAAATTCAAGTTTTTTGTGCTTTTTTTTTGCACAAAATCAACAGGAATTTTGTTAAAAAAAGCTTCCTTAAAATCACATCATTTTTTTCCGGACATTGTTAATTTCATGCTGCGCTTTTCCATCATTTTTTTCTCTCCCGCTTTGGTTATCATAGGGGGAGAAGCTGTAATTATAGATAAAAAGATCTTTTAGTAGTATTATTATAAATGTCTATTTTTCAGTTGTTAATATTAATGCGCAGATAAAGAGGGTCTTACAGATGACGGTTGAAAAGTAATTCAGAATGTTAATAAATGCAGCCCATGAATTTTTGGCTGAGACGGCCTCGATGTATAACTTGCAATACCCGTTTTTACCCGAAATATATTTCGGTAAAGACGGATCGCTAACCTTTTAAAAAACGTGAAAATGGAAGAAATGGCTTCGACGAAAAAAACCGGATTATTATTTGATGAAAAAGAGAAATTGGAAGTGAAAAAGGAAAAGAAAGATGCTGAAAAAAGAAAGACCTACACCTATGACGAAGCATTTCAGAAGTCGATGGAATATTTCAAAGGTGATGAGTTAGCTGCCCGCGTCTGGTTAAATAAATATGCGCTTAAAGATTCATTCGGCAATTTGTTTGAAGATTCACCGGATATGATGCATAAAAGAATCGCTTCGGAGTTAGCGCGGATTGAAGAGAAATACGCGAATCCTATGAGTGAAGAAGAAATTTACGGATTGCTCAAAGATTTCAAATACATTGTACCACAGGGATCTCCAATGACCGGCATTGGAAACAATTTTCAGATCGCGTCCTTATCCAATTGTTTTGTAATAGGAAATGATGGACCTGCTGACTCGTACGGAGCGATTATGAAAATAGATCAGGAACAGGTTCAGTTAATGAAAAGAAGAGGAGGGGTAGGTCATGATCTTTCACACATCAGGCCCGGAGGTAGCCCTGTACTAAATTCGGCTTTAACTTCTACAGGGGTGGTCCCTTTCATGGAAAGATATTCCAATTCTACAAGGGAGGTTGCTCAGGATGGAAGGAGGGGGGCTCTTATGCTCAGCATTTCCATTAAACATCCGGATTCTGAAAAATTCATAGATGCCAAGATGGAAACCGGTAAAGTTACCGGGGCAAATGTGTCTGTCCGGATCGATAATGAATTTATGCGAGCCGTTGCTGAAAAGAAGCCTTATGTACAGCAATATCCTATAAACTCCGATAATCCGGTTTATAAAAAGGAGATTGATGCCAATCAGCTCTGGAGCAAAATTGTGCATAATGCATGGAAATCGGCTGAGCCCGGTATTCTTTTTTGGGATACGATTACTTCTGAATCGGTGGCTGATTGCTATGCCGATTTGGGATATAAAACGGTTTCGACAAATCCATGCGGGGAGATTCCCCTTTGTCCTTATGACAGTTGTCGGTTGCTGGCAATTAACCTCTACGGATATGTTGAGAATCCATTCACAGAGGATGCCAGATTTAATTTTGAGTTATTCAGGACCCATGTTAACAAAGCTCAGCGGATGATGGATGATATCATCGATCTTGAAATTGAAAAGATTGATGCTATTCTTTCCAAAATCGATAAGGATCCGGAAAGTATTGAAATTAAAGGGGTAGAAAGGAAATTGTGGGAAAAGATCCGGAAAAAAGCCAGGGAAGGACGAAGAACCGGGGTAGGGATAACCGCAGAAGGTGATATGCTTGCTGCCCTGGGGCTCACCTATGGGACAGAAAACGCTATCGATTTTTCTGTTGAGGTCCATAAAACCATTGCCGTTGAGGCTTACAGATCTTCTACAATCTTGGCGAAAGAAAGAGGTCCTTTCGAAATTTTTGATGTTCAAAGAGAAAAGGATAATCCCTTTATTAACCGTTTGAAGAATGAAGATGCTCAGCTCTATGAGAACATGGAAAAGTATGGAAGAAGGAATATCAGTCTGCTTACTATTGCGCCAACCGGAACAACCAGTCTGATGACACAGACTACCTCAGGAATTGAACCGGTTTTCCTTCCGGTATACAAGAGAAGAAGAAAAGTAAATCCCAATGACCGGGATGCTGTGATTACTTTTGTGGATGAAGTGGGCGATAGCTGGGAAGAATATAATGTATTTCATCATAAGTTCCTTACCTGGCTGGAAGTGAATGGTTACGATACCGATGAGGTCAGAACCTATTCAGATAAAAAAATCAACGAAATTGTCAAAAAATCACCCTATTATAAAGCGACCTCCAATGATGTTGACTGGGAAGCAAAAGTGCGGATGCAAGGATTATTGCAAAAATGGGTGGATCATTCAATTAGTGTTACAATCAATTTACCCGGTGATGTAAAAGAAGATTTGGTTAAAAAATTATATCTGACAGCCTGGGAAAGTGGTTGTAAAGGGGTAACCGTTTATCGAGATGGTTCGAGAAGTGGTGTTTTAATCAGTAATGAAGATAAAAAGAAATCGGAAACTCCGGATCCCGCTAAAATCAATCCTGTGCGGCCAAAAGTCCTGGATGCCGATATACTCAGATTCATGCATAATAACGAAAAATGGATTGCCTTCGTGGGGCTTAAGGATGGAAAACCTTATGAGATTTTTACAGGACGACAGGATGATGAAATGTTCCCGATACCTAAGTCCATAACCAAAGGAAAAATTATTAAAAATAAAAATGAAGAAGGGGAAACCCGTTACGATTTTCAGTATACCGATAAATACGGATACAAAAATACACTTGGAGGGCTTTCCCATCAGTTCAATAAAGAATATTGGAATTATGCCAAGTTAATTTCCGGAGTGTTACGTCATGGGATGCCGATTCCAGATGTATTGGATCTGGTAAATTCCCTTCGACTTGACAGTGATACAATTAATACCTGGACAGCCGGAGTATCGAGAGCGCTGAAAAGGTATGTTCCCAATGGTACCAGGGTTGAGGGAAAAGAACGATGCAGCCAGTGCAGTTCTCAGGATCTGGTTTATGAAGAAGGTTGTCTTAAGTGTAAGTCTTGCGGATATTCTAAATGTGGATAGTATTCTTTCTAACTTGCAAATAACAATCTCTGATTAAAAGAGACTGTTTAAATAAGTCGTACAAGTTAATGCTTGGTTACAAATTCTGGGCATTCCGTTTTCTTCTAACCAAGACGGCTTTTTAGACAGTCTCTTTTTTGCAGGATTTTGTCTTTTCAATCCTTCTCCAATAGAATTCGTTCCCCGTTTTCCCTTATAATTTCAGATGCATAAAACTCTTTCAGGATGCCGGGATCCAGGTATCCTTTAAGGCTTACGGTTTCTCCAGGGCTTACTGTATTTGTGTTTTTCCAACCCGTGTATACCTTGATTTTACCACTTTCATCCTGCAGGCGGAACTCATCCTCATCCATGATCTTAATCACTTTTCCTTTAATTAGTGAAGATGTATAGTTTTCTAGTTCTTTTATTTTTACCTGTTTATCACTATTATTCTCACGTGCCTGAAGATTTTCAACAGCCTGTAAATTCATATTGGTATAGATGAATCCCCCTGCTGCCATCAGTGTTATAATTATTATAATTCGTTTCATGATATTAAAATTTAAGCATTATTGTAATCAACAATAATTTTTACATTGCGTTTCATAAAAGCTTGTTAATAATATCCATGAAGTCTGACTTTTTTTATTGATCCAACTCTGGTCCTTGGAGAAAGGCCATAATTTACCCAAACTTTCCCCGACATTTATTTTATCATTTTTACATTTACCTCCAATTCTCCCAAATCCAACATGGCATTGATCAGAGAGCATTTTCTGTATTTCCGGATATCATCCGTCCGGATGGCTTTTTCGATAATTTTGCCTTCTGAAAGTAATTTTTGTCTTTTCGTTCCAAAAAGCAGAGGATGGGAGGGGGTTACCCAGGTAATTCCGTCAAAAAACGCCAGATTCGCATATGAAGCATCCGTAACAAAGCCTTCTTTGATGATGATGATCTCCTCATCATCATGCAAATCCTTTACGAGCCTGGAAAATACCGATCGATCGGCATATTTCCATGAGTAATCGAGCTTATTTACCATTTGGATCCTCAGCTTCTTAATGTTTCTGGGGACGTAGGCATTAACAAAAAAATCTATTGGTTTTTTGGCATAGTGCAGTGTGCATTTGAATTTTCCTGAGTCGGGAAGATCTTTCTCAGTCAATACCCTGTGAAGCAGAAAAGGTGTTGATTCGGGGAAGAATGCCGAAAAGGTTCTGTTTACTCTGCTCTGGTGATAATCCAGATTAAGGAGTTTGCCTTCTTTTAGTTGTAGGGTTTCAATAAACCGGCACATAAATTTTTTGTTTAATTTCCTGGTATTCTTTTAGCGGGTCACTCAAAAAGGTTATACCTCCTCCGCTCTTATAAAAATAATTACCGTTTTTCTTTTCAATAAACCGGATCATCACAGCTGAGTCGATATCCCTTCCGTTGAAAAGACCGAATACTCCGGTATAAAATCCTCTCTCATAATCTTCAATCCTTTTAATGATTTCAACGGTTTTTTTCTTTGGGGCTCCTGTAACCGATCCGGCCGGTAATAATTCATTCAGGAGATTACCTGGTTTTTCATAATAATGGAGAAACTGGTTAGCTGTAATTTCGCTACTTACCTGGAGCAGTGTCTTTTCTCTGGTTTTGATTTCGTCTACATATCGATACCGGGTTACCCGTATATTGTTTGCTACCCTGCCGAGGTCATTTCTCAGCAGATCAGTGATGGTTGCATGTTCGGCTGCTTCCTTTTTATCTTCGAGAAGTTCAATCACTGAGTTTTCATTTAGTTTCTCGGCTGTACCTTTCATCGGGTAGGTAAAAATCTCCTTATTTTTTACTTTCACAAATGTTTCCGGTGAGAAAAGGACAAATTTATTCTTCAGCCATAATTTATATTTTGCCTGGCTATTATAAAAAATATCTTTTAAAGAAAGATTGATATCAAGGGGATGTTGAAAAGTTAAATTCAACAGATAGGTGTTTCCTGCCCTGATTTCGGATTGAACGTTTTCAAACTTCTTCAGAAAGGATATATATGGAGGAATTTGTGCCCTTAGATTCATGCTTTTTGGAGGATGAGCATCAGGATTTTGTTCGTGATTCGATACCCCATTAAGGCAGAAAAGAATTTGATTGGGATTAATGTTTTTAAGCTCCTCAACAATCGGGGTTTTCAGGTCAGAATCGAGAATGAAGAGAAAGGGTTTTTTTTCCTTCGTTAGTTTATTCATCCTTCCGATCCACTCTTTTTTCTTCAATTTTCGTTAAGCATTATGGGTGTTAATGTGAAGCCTTTTTGTCTGAGCAATTGGATTAAGCCCTGATCACCGGCAAGGTGCCCGGCTCCTACGGCAATGAAGGAAGACTTTTCAATGATGATTTCTGAGATTTTTTCTACCCAGTCCATATTCCTTTTTATGAGAAGTTCACTTTCCAGTTCTTTGTAGCCCCGGGCCTCTTCTTTACTGAATTCCTCTGCCATTTGGTAGATGTCATGCGAGAGGTATATGTCGATTAATTCTTGCAGCTCATTTTTAAAGTTAAAATTTTCCTCCGGGAAAAACATATCCAGCTGTTTTTCATAGGGAATGGAATCAAAAATAGCCAGTTGAAATTCGAAACTTTCCAGTCCAACTACCGGAATTTCCTCTTTCTTAGCAATATTGGAGAAGTACATATCATAACCTTCAATTTTTTTTCCGATCACATGCGGTATGAGTGCAGAATAAAAGGCTAAAGGTTTCATTTTGATGTAAGTGTTAAACAAAAATTTTTTTATTTCCAGACTGTCCATTGCATATGCCTCCACCCTGGCATACTCTTCCTCATCCATATAATCAGGAATCGTTTTGCCTTCAGGAAGCAGCATTTTTTGGGCCCATTCCATCTGTGTTTTTAACGGAACGTCAATCTTCATTTCCATTACCAGCTGTTCACTTTCTTTCAGTTTTTCATCTGCCATCTTGTAAGTGGTAAATTGTGATTTCGGCATGATATGAATTGTTCCAAAAAGATAGGAAGGCTGTTCAAGTCCATTTCCGTTTATTTCCCAGAATACAGTCTCAGGTCCAGATGTTTGCGAAGAGGAAGCTTCAAATCCAAAAGTGAAAAGGATAAAAGTGATGGACAAAAAATATCTGATATTATTCATGGTTGAGGTTGATTCATTAACGAAGTAGCAAAAATATTTAAATTTTAAAGGGTTACCGTTTTTCCAAATGGACTTATGGCCAGCGAGGCCAGTTTGAAATGCTGAATTCCAAAGGGCAGCCCAATAATTGTAATTGCAAAGAGTATCCCGAGACCAAGATGTGTGAGTGCTATCCAGATGCCTCCAAAGATAATCCAGATAATATTCAGCAGACAGCCGAAAGATCCTCCTCCGGGAGATTCAATATAAGCATGCTGTCCGAAAGGCCATAATGCCAGTGCCCCCAGCTTCATGGTTTGAAAGGCAAATGGAATCCCGATAATAGTTAAAAACAATAATGCACTGGCAATGAAATATTCAATAGCGATTACAAATCCACCGAAAATTAGCCAGATCAAGTTTCCCAGAAAGTTCATTTATGTTGTTTTTTGCGCAAGATAGGGATATTTTTCTTTTTCAAAAGACCTTCGAGGTTTTAAGACCTTCGAGGTTTTAAAACCTCGAAGGTCTTAAAACCTCGAAGGTCTTTTAAAGTACAAAATCCCACTGCAACAGGATTGCGGTGTTGAAAAGTTTTCTTTAACCTTCAGTTCACTTCATAATTGGAGTACTCCAGAATTACTGTTCCTTTTGTAACGCCTTTTCTTTCAAGTCTTTTTGAAAATGACTCGAAATCGCCAGTCATGGAAGCAGGTTTTGTCCCTGAGGATCCAACCCATTCCCGGGTTCGTCCAGGACGATAAGGTCAGGATCATGAAGAAGGCTTTGAGCAATACCCAGCCTTTGTCTCATTCCCTGCGAGTATGTTTTCACCTTGCTATCGGCACGGGAGCTTAACTTAACCAGCTCAAGTACCTCTCTGATTTTCTGGGTAAGATTCTCAACACTGGATAGTCTACCCAGTATTTCGAGGTTCTTCTTTGCGGAAAGATACCGGTAAAAATCAGGTTTCTCTATCAAAGCACCCACACGGTTGAGAGTTTGAAAGCGATCAACAGAAAGGTCTTTTCCAAAAAGCTTTATCTGACCTGAGTCCGGAGTAATCAAAGAAAGAAGCATCCGTATGGCTGTGCTTTTTCCTGCTCCATTTGGGCCCAGAAAACCATAAATATCACCCTCATAGACTTTGCAGGAGAGATTGTCTACAGCTTTAACTTCCCGGTATTCCTTGGAAATATTGATTAACTCAAGAAAAACTTGCTTTTCCAAATTAATGTTTAGGGTAGTAACACAAATTTATGGATATTGTTTTTACTCCGGTTTTTCTGCTGGAAATAAGTCAAATCACATTCAGTTCTTTCCCTACTTTTGAAAAAGCGTTGATGGCTTTATTCAGGTGTTCGTGTTCATGGGCAGCAGATAACTGAACTCGTATCCTGGCCTGGCCTTTTGGAACCACCGGATAATAAAACCCGATCACATAAATGCCCTCATCAAGCAATTTTTCCGCAAAATCCTGTGATAATTTAGCGTCATATAGCATTACCGCACAGATAGCTGAATCGGTGGGTTTGATATCAAATCCTGCATCTTTCATTTTTCCGATAAAATAATCGGTGTTTTTATGAAGCTTCTCCTGCAGTTCATTGGTTTCATCCATCATATCGATCATACGAATCCCTGCAGCGGCAACTGCCGGAGGCAAAGAGTTGGAGAATAAGTAGGGACGGGAACGTTGTCTGAGCATTTCTATGATCTCTTTTCTTCCTGTTGTAAAGCCTCCGATAGCTCCTCCGTAAGCTTTTCCCAGTGTACCTGTGATAATATCGACCTGTCCGCGAATATCATATAATTCAGTAACTCCTTTGCCGGTTTCGCCCACTACTCCGTGCGAATGGCATTCATCCACCATTACCATGGCATCATATTTTTCAGCAAGTTCTACCATTTTATCAACAGGGGCAACATGTCCGTCCATAGAAAAAACGCCGTCGGTGACGATCACTCTGAAGCGCTGTGTCTGAGCTTCTTTGAGTTTTTCTTCCAGGTCTTTCATGTCGGCGGTTTTATAACGATAGCGCTGGGCTTTGCAAAGCCTGACACCATCAATTATGGAGGCATGATTTAGTTCATCGGATATTATAGCATCCCCGGCAGTTAGAATAGGCTCGAATACTCCTCCATTGGCATCAAAACAGGCCGCGTAAAGAATGGTATCTTCGGTACCAAAATAATCAGCGATCTTTTTTTCCAGCTTTTTATGCAGATCGGTAGTGCCGCAAATAAACCGTACCGATGACATGCCGTAACCATGTGAATCCAGAGCCTCCTTTGCTGCTTTAACAAGCTCGGGATGGTTCGATAGTCCAAGGTAATTATTGGCACAGAAGTTCAGCACTTCCTGTCCGGTATATAATTTTATTTCTGCTCCCTGGGGAGAAACTATAATTCTTTCTTCTTTGAATAATCCTGCTTCTTTTATACCCTGAAGTTCTTTTTGTAAATGTTCTTTTATTTTCCCAAACATAATATCATGATTTTTTTGTGGAAAAGGGATGGCTTATTGCTTATGAACTGTTTTTATACCGCAATTGTTCCATCCCAATTCAGCGGTTATCTCATTTATTTATTTTTTTTTGGATCTCTTCCAGCATTACCCTGGTCATTTTTTCCAGGTCGTAATGATAATTAAAGCCCCAGTCCTTACGAGCATATGAATCATCTATGCTTTGAGGCCAGCTATCGGCAATTGCCTGTCTGAAATCGGGGTTATAAGTTACAGAAAAACCCGGAATGTGTTTCTTAATTTCCTGGTAAATGTCATCCGGATTTACACTGAATCCTCCCAGATTATAAGAACTTCGAATTCTCAATCCTGAGCGATCTGCTTCCATTAGTTCAATTGTAGCTCTTACTGCGTCAGGCATAAAAAGCATTGGAAGTGATGTGCTTTCTGAAAGGAAACATTCGTAATTGCCTTTGCGGATCGCTTCATAATAGATCTCTACAGCATAATCGGTAGTTCCTCCGCCGGCTTCGGTCTTATAACTGATCAGTCCCGGATATCGAATACTTCTTACATCAACATTATATTTGTTGTAATAGTAATCGCACCAGCGCTCACCGGCAAGTTTAGAAACTCCATAAACGGTTATGGGCTCCATTACTGTAAGCTGCGGGGTTTCCAGCCTTGGTGTTGAAGGGCCAAAGACAGCAATTGAGCTGGGCCAGAATACTTTCTTAACGTCTTCCACCATTTTTGCAATTTCGAGCACATTCAGCAGACTTTCCATATTGATATGCCATGCCTGTATGGGAAGTTTTTCAGCATTTCCGGAAAGAACAGCGGCAAGATGATAGATCTGGGTGATTTTATGGCGTATGATAAAATGGATCAGCTGCTTATCGTCCATCACATCCAGGGTTTGAAATGGACCGCCTTCCACAATATCGGGAGGTCCCGGCTTGATATCTGTTGCATACACATTCGAAGCACCATAGATCCGGCGTAATTCAGTAACCAGCTCCGAACCAATCTGGCCAGAAGCCCCAATTACCATTATCCTGTCCATATAATCTTAATTATTTAGTATTTTTTTTAAAATCCTTTCAATCAGGTTCCCATTCCCCAATTCCTAAATCCCCAACCCCCACTCTCCCATTTTTATCCACCTTAGCTTTAAAGAAGGTGGAACCCCACGAAATTAATCAGTAATTCAGCGTAAAAAAAATGATAAAAAACATATGATTCTCCATTTAGGTTGTGTTTTAGAGGAAGAGGGAATTATTGCCTGTAACAGCCCGGTGGCATTCCCGATGGAATATATTCCGGATAATTCCGCAGGGATGCTTTTGATATTAATGTATTCTACAGATCGGGATAAAAGATGAAAAAATTGTTTCCGTCGACTACAACGATGTTCCTCCTGAGGGTTGCGGTAAACACGAGGATAAAGATTACTGCGAAGAAGTGAGCATAACCGGCACTGCTTTGGCAAAAGGCTTATCCTGTTGTGGAAAAGCAAAAGCTTGAAGAAGAGGGTATGATGAAAGCCGATGCACTTTCAGGAGCCATTTGATTTCCACTGCAGGTTCCATTATGCTCTCACAGGTGCTATGATGAAGGGCTTGTTATTTGCACAGTAGAGTGGCTGATATTGGTTATTTAACTCGTGTGGTGCAAATTATCTATTCAATGTTCTGATGGATACGATCAATATATACAAAATACAGGCTACCGGCACAAGAAATCCGGCCATCAATCCGAAGGCATCGGCAAATCCTCCAAATACAATAGGGACAATGGCGCCTCCAATAATTGCTGTGATCATCAATCCTGAGATTTCGTTCGCTCTTTCGGGCAGTCTGTCCACGGTTATGGAAAAAATCAATGGGAAAATATTGGCAAATCCCAAACCGATAATGAAAATAAAGATAAATCCTGTTATTTGATCGGGGGCAAGAAACAGGCCACCTAAGCCAATGAGCGAAAGGATGCTGGTGGCAACAAGAAACTTTCCGGGTTTGATCCAGTTCAGGATCACCCCTCCCAAGAAACGTCCTATTGTAAGGAAGATGAAAAAGAAAAGGGTCCCGGCAAGTCCGGTCTCTTTAATGTCGAAGTTGAATTTGTGTTCCAGGTAATTCGGCAGTTTCGCACTCATGCTTACTTCAGAACCCACATACAGAAAAATACCGAGGACCATGATTAGCACCAGAGGATTGCTGAGAAGTTTAAAACATGATTTAAAAGTGGCAGGTTCCTCTTTTTTATCTGTTGCTTTTTCTTCGATTCTGGTGAAAATCAAATAAATTACCACAATAAGGATAACTATGCTGTATACAGGGAATAAAAGCTTCCAGTCCAATCCCCAGTATCTGGCCGCAAGGATTGGGATAAGTGAACCACTTAAAGATCCTATGGCTTTCACAAATTGTCCGTAAGATAAGTTTCGAGAGTATTTTCCCGGAGGCGAAACATCCCTCATGATCGGATTGCCGGATACCTGTAAAAAAGTTGCGCCAGTTCCCAGAAGTAGTAATCCTCCAAGGATAAAGATAAAGGAACTATAATTCGAAAGCATGGGAAGCAACATCCCCAGACCTGCAGCAATTAATCCTGAAATTAAAAGTGTTTTTCTCCCTTTTCTGTCCTGCAATATCCCCAGAGGGATGGAAAGCAATCCGAACATTATAAATCCCATAAAGGTTACGAGACCCGCCTCAAAATTAGAGAGAGCAAAATCGCTTTGAAGTTGACTGGTTAGCGGTCCGGAGACATCTCCGAATCCCATGACAAGAAATGCCAGAAAAATGGGAGTAGATTTTGGAAGTTTCATGTTAGCCAAGGTTTATCATTAGGGTTCCATAAAAGTATATGGGCATAAAAGTAAAAATTCCGGAATAAACAAGTTTAGTTTTTTATATAAAAAATCGAACATTTTGATAATTTCTGTTAAAAAAAGGGGAGTATGGAAAGAATTATATGTAAAATATTGATTATTTCTTACTGGATTTTTTTTATATTTCGGATTAATTTAGTATTTCGTTAAAAATTAAATCCTGAAACAATGAAATTATCACATGCATTTTTTTTTATAGGCCTGGGAGCTTCTATTATTTCATGCCAAACGGATAATAAAAATGACAAAGCTGCTAATCCTCCCAATATCATTTTTATTATGTCGGATGACCATGCTTACCAGGCATTAAGCGCTTACAGTGATCATCTGATTGAGACTCCCAATATTGACCGCATTGCCGATAATGGAATTGTATTCAACAATGCCTGTGTTACAAATTCGATTTGTGCTCCATCAAGAGCCGTTATCCTGACAGGAAAGCATTGTCATATTAATGGAAAGATTGATAACCGGATGCCCTTTGATACCACCCAGACTACTTTTCCTCAGATATTCCAGGAAGCCGGGTATCAGACTGCCATGTTCGGGAAGCTTCATTTTGGAAATGAGCCCAAGGGGGTCGATGAGTATAAAATATTACCCGGTCAGGGTCAGTACTATAATCCTGACTTCATCACGAATGAAGGAAGAATTAATGTTCAGGGCTATTGCACTGATATTATCACCGATATGACACTTGACTGGTTAAAGAATCGCAGGGTTGAAGACAAGCCCTTTCTCCTGTTTTACCTGCATAAAGCTCCTCATCGTGAATGGCAGGCAGCTGAACGTCACTACACAAAGTTTATTGACAGGGAATTCCCCGAACCGGAAAATCTCTTTGATGATTACAGCGGTATGGGAACGGCCGCCAGAGAGGCTGAGATGAATATTCTTGAGCATATGAACTGGGCCGGGGATTCAAAATTATATCCTGATGTAATGGAAGAATTAGGTATTGAACCCTATATGGCTTGGGATATCAGAGCTCTAACCCGGATGTTTGACCGGATGACCCCTGAACAGAAGGAAGCCTGGGATGCTGTTTATCGTCCTATGAATGAGGAATTCAAAGAACTATACCCAACAATGGATGAGCAAGACTTGATGAGATGGAGGTTTCAGCGTTACATGCAGGATTATCTTGCGAGCATTATGGCTGTAGATGAGGGTGTAGGTCAGGTGCTTGATTATGTCGAAGAAACAGCACTGGATGAAAATACCATTATTGTTTATACTTCTGATCAGGGTTTTTACCTGGGTGAGCATGGCTGGTTTGATAAGCGGTTTATTTATGATGAATCCTTTAAGACTCCCCTTCTTATTCAATGGCCAAAAGTCATTGAACCCGGAATGGTGAATGAGGAGTTGGTCCAGAATCTGGACTTTGCTCCTACCTTTCTTGATGCTGCAGGCATAGAGGTTCCTGAGGATATGCAGGGTGAAAGTCTTATGCCTTTATTAAAGGGTGAAGATGAAAAATGGGAAAGAGAAGAAGTGTATTATCATTATTACGAATATCCTTCAATTCATATGGTAAAACGTCATTATGGAATTGTGACAAAAGAATACAAGCTTGCGCATTTTTATTACGATATTGATGAATGGGAATTGTACGACAGGTTAAAGGATCCCATGGAAATGAACAATGTTTACGAGGATCCTGACTACGCGGATATTAGAGCAGAGTTGACAGTAAGACTGGAGAAGCTCAGGGAAAAATATAAAGATTCAAAGGAACTGGATCAATATTATATTGATAAATATAAAGAGATGGGAATCATTAAAGAATAGTTTTTTTAACCTGGCTGAAAGGATAATTTGACCCAAATTTCCCTACAGGGAATAAATAGACCCCGTTATACCCATGGATAGACTGTTAGTCTATCTATGGATGGGAATAACGGGGAACTTTTTTTAATAATAGCTAAACAATACAATCTTTTATTCATTCAATAAAATAAGATGGGAGAACTTCTCATCCGGTTTTAAAAATATTAAATGAGCTTTCCATGCCTGATTTTTTTATTCAATGGTTTGTAAATCTGGAAAGATACTGGCAAGTATTATTCTATGCTACAATTACGGCCATTGCAACAGGTTTGGGAGCCGTTCCATTTTTCTTCCTTAAGAGGATTACCCATCAAATGACAGCCTATGGGGATTCAATCGCTGCCGGATTAATGCTCACGGCAAGCTATCGTCTTGTCGAAGAAGGACTGGACTACGGTCTCTGGCGCATGCTTGCAGGCATACTTGCCGGATTGGTAATGATCTATTACAGCCGGAATGCGCTTTCAAATAATAATCATCATTCTGTTGGAGATCTCAAAGGAGCAAATGCCTTCAAGGCGATTATGATCGTAGGAGTGATGATTGTGCACTCTTTCGCTGAAGGTGTCGGGGTAGGAGTTTCATTTGGTGAGAGTGATAAATTCGGGATTTTTATTTCCGCTGCTATTGCCATTCATAATATCCCTGAAGGACTTGCTATTGGACTTGTACTGGTATCAAGGGGCATTTCCACCTGGAAAAGCATTATGTGGGCGATAATCTCAAGTATTCCCCAGCCATTACTGGCAGTTCCGAGTTTTCTTTTTGTAGATAGCTTCAAGCCCTTTTTACCTATTGGTTTGGGGTTTGCTGCCGGAGCCATGATCTGGATGGTCGTCTCTGAATTGCTTTTTGATGCCTGTCAGAATCTTAAAAAAGAAAAAGTGGCTTTTGCAGTGGTCATCGGGGTGATTATCATGATTTTTTTACAGGAGATAATCTAATCGCAATTTTGCATATATTCCTGGGTCTTATTTTTCCAAATGGTTTTATTATCGCTTTCTTTTTTTAAACATTCATTTAGGAACAATATTTGTACCTAATCATATGAAGATGCAAAGCAAAAATGGTTAAGCAATCTTCGGTTTATTTTAACAATTAAACAGGATTAATATGAAGAAAATTTTACTATGTATATTATTTACATTTTTGCTTTCACCTGCTATTCTAAAGGCAAACAAGCCGGACAAGCAAAATCAGGTTTTCTTCGGGGAGAATAAACAGAAAGAAATTACCGAAAATGATTCGTTGATTGGTATCTCCATTTACCCGAATCCTTCCTCATCCGTAGTGAACTTCCAGTTTAATCTGGAAGAAAAAGCGCAAGTGAATATTGAAATTTTTAATATCGTCGGAAGAAAAGTAAAAACCCTTCATAACAGCATCCTCAAACCAGGGAGTTATCTTTTCCGCTGGGATGGATCTTCATTTGACAATGGACTATACCTGTATAATTTCAAGGTTGATGATAATGTTGAGACGGGAAGGCTTATTTTGAGGAAATAGAAGGGACGATGATAATTCCGGCCCCTGGAATATCGATTAAGGCCAATGGATTATCACTTATGTTCTGTACTCGATCAACTCTCTCACCACCACACTTGCCATGGCTAAGCCAAAGGACGATGGCATATAACTTATTGTCCCCACATGGGACTTTCGGTTCTGCTCTCCTTCCACTTCTACAACGGCTTTGGGATTTACTTTTTCCGCTGAAAAAACCACTTTAAAACCTTCATAAATGCCCAAACGGTGAAGTTGTTTTCGTATGGCATGGGCGAAACGGTCGTTATAGGATTTTGAAATGTCGGTAATTTGTATCTGGGTAGGATCGAATTTTCCCCCGCTACCCATGGAACTGACAAGAGGATATCCTTTATCCATGGTTTTTTTGATGAGAAAGACCTTTGGGGACAGGGTATCAATAGCATCGGCAACATAGTCGTATTTTGTTTGAAGGATCGCATCCGTGCGTTCATCCTGTAAAAACTCTACATGAGGGTGTACTACAATATCCGGATTGATGTCCTTAAGACGTCGTTCCATAACAGAGACTTTATTCTGGCCCTGGGTGGAGGTGAAAGCTACCACCTGTCGGTTACGGTTAGTGGGTTGTACCTTATCGTGATCGATAATGGTCATTTCTCCTATTCCTGCCCGGGCAAGCATTTCGGCAAGAATACCTCCTACTCCTCCAAGTCCCACAACAAGCACATGCGATGAGGTCAGTTTTTGAAGTGCCTCTTTACCCATCAATAATTCTGTTCTTTCCTGCCATTCGGGAATAGTCATTTTAAAAATACTTTATTGTAATTAGTAAATACAATTTCTTTCAGTTTATCCACACTGATATTCATGCACTCAGCAACTTTTTCATAGATTTTCCGGATATCTTCCTCATCATCGGTTTCTATAAAAAGGAATTCCCGTGGGATAAAGTTTAAAACTTCCTGACATTTTTTACTGCTGTGCAGAAGTCTTGAACCGGCAGAAATGTATATCCCTTTATCAATCATGTCACCAGCAAGCTGGTTACTGCTGTTGAATCCATGTAATATCCATGGCTGATTTGCATTCGTCTCATTGGGAATTTCAAGCAGTTCCTGGTAGGCCTTAACGCAATGAACAATTACAGGCAGGTTGTGCTTTTCCGAAATTCTGACCTGTTTAATAAAAATATCCTTTTGCTTCTCCACAGGAATCTTAATGATCTTATCCAGACCACATTCACCAACTGCAACCACATTTTCATCCCTGACAGCTACATCCAGATTTTCCTCAAGCTTTTCGAGTTCTCCGTAATTTTCAATGTGCCATGGATGAAGCCCCAGGGAAATCGCTTTATGATCGGTCTCTTCCTGAAAATCCTGCAGGAAAAGATTATATACCCTAAATACCCCTTCCGGCACTTCTCTGTGATGAGAGTGGATATCGATATAATCGCTTTTTTGAGGAACAGGTCGCATAATAAATAGGTATACTAACTAATGTCTGTCAATAGAGTCCTGAGTCAGTTTCAGAACCGAACCGCCAATTGGCGGTGAGCTCAGCGAAGCTAATGTTCGAGATCAAAGCCTGCCCCGTTCATTTACGGGGGTGCGCAATAATTTTAAACCGCAGTATATGCAGTATATAGAGCATATGAGGATTTCAGATATCGAACATTATGGACAGACTAACTATTTTTCTATTTTTTCAATAGCCCCTTTTATCCTGGAAAGGGTTTCTTCTTTTCCGATTATTTCTGCAATATCAAATACTCCCGGACCACGTGAAGCACCTACCAGGCATAATCTCCACGCATTCATTACCGCCCCCATGCCATATTCTTTCTCTTCTATCCAGGGCTTGACTTTCTTTTCTATGGTTTCCGCATCAAAAGGTTCACAACTTTTAAGTACTTCCATCAATTCTGTCATAATTTCCGGAGTATTCTCTTTCCATCTTTTCTTCACTGTTTTCTTATCATACTCTTCAGGAGCGATAAAGAAAAAATCGGCATTATCCCAGATATCAGAAATAAAATCAGCTCTCTCTCTTACCAGCTCAACTATTTTTTCCACTTTTTTCCGGTCAGTATCAATATTCTTTTTCTCAAGAAGTTTGGAAAATTCATCAGCAATATCCGAAACATCCTTTATTTGCATATATTTATGATTGAACCAGCGAGCCTTATCGGGATCAAATTTGGCTCCGGCCTTACCCACGTCTGAGAGTTCGAATGCTTCCACCATTTCTTTAAGGCTGAAAATCTCCTTTTCACCTCCCGGATTCCAGCCAAGAAAAGCAAGGATATTCAGGCATGCTTCAGGAAAATAACCCGATTCACGGTATCCTGGTGAAACTTCGCCACTCTCGGGGTCTTTCCATTCAAGCGGGAATACCGGAAAGCCACCTTTGTCGCCATCTCTTTTGCTGAGCTTACCTTTACCTGTAGGCTTGAGTATAAGAGGCAGATGGGCAAACTGAGGCATGCTGTCTTCCCAGCCCAATGCCCTGTATAAGCTCACATGCAGAGGAAGTGATGGCAACCATTCTTCACCGCGGATAACGTGAGTGATCTTCATAAGATAATCGTCAACTACATTTGCAAGATGGTAGGTTGGCATTCCATCCGATTTGAATAAAACCTTATCGTCCAGAGTAGAGCTTAAAACGGCCACCTTACCCCTTACGATATCATTCATAACAATTTCCTGCTCGGGATTGAATTTAAACCGG
>CAZQOV010000059.1:0-17854 GCA_964595055.1 uncultured Bacteroidaceae bacterium
GGAGAGATGCAGGAGTGGCTTAACTGGCACGCCTGGAAAGCGTGTGTACCTCAAAAGGGTACCGAGGGTTCGAATCCCTCTCTCTCCGCAAATCCCAAAAGTTCTTCGGCGGTAGTTCTGTTGGATTTATTTCTATTATAATGTTAATTTAATCATATAAGTTTGAATATTAAGTAAATTCATAATACTTTTAACACTTTAAAATCCGTTAATAAATTAAATAATTAAACTAAAATCGAATCATGAAAAAGTTATTTGCATTTTTAGCAGTTTTTGGGATGCTTATGATGGGAGCATCTTTAATTGCAGTAGCCCAGGATGAGACTCCGGATGACACAACCGAAGCGGTTGAAGAAACTGATACTATGATGGCAGAAGAGGAGCCCGGAGAAGAACTCGTTGAAACTCCTTCTGAAATTACAGAAGATGATGGTGGTCTTGGGGTTCTGCATAAAAATTTAAAGACGAAGTTTATCGAAGGTGGAGCTTCATTTATGGGTGCTGTTCTGCTTGCCCTTATTTTTGGTCTTGCCTTCGCATTCGAAAGAATTATTTACCTGAATCTTGCGACTACAAATACAGAAAAACTCCTCAAGAACGTTGAAGAAGCTCTCGATTCGGGAGGTATTGAGGCTGCTAAAGATGTTTGCCGTAATACACGTGGTCCTGTGGCAAGTATATTTTACCAGGGTCTTGAGAGGATGGATCAGGGAATCGATGTGGTTGAGAAATCTGTGATCTCCTATGGTAGTGTTCAAATGGGTCTTCTGGAAAAAGGTCTCAGCTGGATCTCTCTGTTTATTGCAATTGCCCCTATGCTTGGATTTATGGGTACGGTAATTGGTATGATCGATGCCTTCGATAAAATCCAGGAAGCCGGTGATGTTCAGCCTGCACTTGTGGCAGGAGGTATTAAGGTGGCTCTTATTACTACTGTATCCGGGCTTATTGTTGCCATTATTCTTCAGATTTTCTACAACTATATTATATCAAGAATTGATTCAATAGTAAATAAAATGGAAGATGCTTCCATTACCCTTATTGACCTTCTGGTAAAACATAACTTAAAAAAATAAGAAAATATGTCTTTCTCTAAAATAGCAAAAATAGCGCTCTATGTCGTAGTGGGAATCTCAGTTCTCGTTATTGGCCTGTTCTATTTCGGTGATAATATCATCGATTTGGACGCTTATGAAGCCAAGATTGAGCAAATGGGAGAACCCGACGAAGGAGAGCTCGGTTTTGATTTTCAGCAAGATATGGCTGAAGCCGACACCACCGCAGCTGAGGCTGATACCGCTGGTGTTGCAGAAACCGATACAGCAGTTGCTGAAGAAGCTGATACTGTAGCAGCAGCTGAAGAGGAAATCGAACCGGTTGTAGATGAAGTCGACGCAACGGTTGAACCGGAAGCGCTGAATTTCATGGAAAAACTCGTATTCTATAGAACAGATATAGCTCTTATCTGGGCTTATATCCTGGTTATTGTCACGATCATAATCGCATTGGTTTTTTCAATCGGATTTATGTTTTCCAACACCAAGGCGCTTATTCGCGGACTGCTTATCCTTGTTGGTGCAGCAATCCTTGTTGGCGTGTCCTATTCACTGGCATCGGATGAGCCTTTGCGAATTATTGGATATGAAGGTACTGACAATAAAGACCCTCAGGTACTGAAGCTGGTAGGCATGGGACTAATAACTATGTACTTTGTACTGGGTTTTATTCTGCTTACTATTCTTTATTCCGAGATTGCAAAGTATTTTAAGTAAAATCTGGTCTTATCTTCCGGAAAATCCCCAGAGGTATTCCGGAAGAGAAACCAAAAAAACGATAAACTGATGGCAAGAAGAGAAACACAGGAAATAAATGCTGGCTCGATGGCTGATATAGCCTTCCTGCTCCTGATATTCTTCCTTGTAGCCACCACCATGGACATCGATACGGGTATCTCACGTTTGCTCCCTCCTATTCCTGAGGAAGAAATGGATACGGAAACTGATGTTAAGGAAAGAAACGTCCTGGTCGTTCTTATTAACAGAGACGATCAACTGATGGTGGAAGGCGAATTAATGGATATGACTCAACTAAGGGAAAAGACCATTGAGTTTTTCAGTAATCCGAATATGGACGAAGATCTCCCGGAAATGGAAGAGAAAATTATCGAATTCCCTCCAGGTGTAACCTCGCAAATTCCTGACGGACAAGCTGAAATTATGGTATCTAAAGGTGTTGTGTCCTTGCAGAACGACAGATCTACAACCTATGGAAAATATCTGGAGGTTCAGGATGTCCTCGTGGCCGCTGTTAATGAACTAAGGAACCAATTTGCTATGGAGTATTTCGGGAGGAGATATGATGAAATGAATCCACGGAATTATATAGATGAGCAAATTATGGAAGGTATAAGGGAGGTTTATAAGATGAATATTTCCGAAGCTGAACCTAAAAATATTGGAGGAAATTAATATGTCAAAATTCAGAAGAAAAACCAAAAAGGGACAGCAAGCTATTAATACAGCTTCATTACCGGATATCGTATTCATGCTTCTATTTTTCTTCATGGTTTCAACAGTGATGAGAGAAACACAGCTGCAGGTGAATGTGACCGTTCCAAAAGCTACCGAGGTGAAAAAGATAGAGAAAAAATCACTCGTAAGCTACATTTACATTGGCAAACCCGTAACACGCCTCATCGAATTGTATGGAACCGAACCCATAATCCAGCTTAACGACAAGTTGGTCAATGAAGAAGGAGTACCTGCTGAAGCGGTAAAAGACTTCGTGCTCTTTGAGAGAGAAAAACTGGATGAAGTCGAGAGAAACAAAATGACAGTCTCCCTCAGGATTGATGAGGATATTGATATGGGAAAGGTTAGTGATGTGAAATATGCATTGCGCCTTGCTAATGCACTGAAAATAAATTACTCTGCTAAAAGGCAATACACTGATTTATAACTAAAAATAAGCAAAAAGGGATTATCTTTTTCATGGAAGGCCATTTCCGGATACACTGGAAATGGCTTTTTTTTGGTAGTATTTTTCAGCTAATATCACTGCATTATGCATTTATGTCCTGAAATTTCCGGTATGAATGGAAAGCTCTAAGGCTTGCCTTCGGGAAGATCGTCTGCCCTGAATATGCTTTCTCCTACTCCTCTTATACTGAAATAAATGCCCCAGAAAGAAACAAAGGCCGTGATTAAATAAAACATTAAGCTCATGGCAATGCTCAAATGCTCATCCAGACCCATAAGTTTTGATCCATACAGAAAGGTGATTTCTCGTGATCCGATTCCTCCAATTGTTATTGGTAACATGGCTACAATTGAAGAAACCAGGAAAATAAATAAATACCCGGTCAAATCCTTACTCCCGCCTATGGCCAGGAAAATTACATACGCACATATAGCCTGAATGATCTGTACAAAAAAAGAATAAGAAGTTGCTTTTAAGTAAGTGGTTCTGAAATGAGGAAAAAACCTACGGATGATCCCATAAAAGATGATAATGGAAAACGGAATAAGAATCCATATCCAGGATTTGTAAGGCAATGATACACGAATGTTAATAAACAGGCTAAGAAGAACAGCCAGACAAAAAAGGGCAAGAACTCCGTTTAACCGGTCATGAAAGACTGCCCAAAATATTTTTTGTGTTTTAATTTTATGTCTTTTATTCAACCAGTAGATTTTATATCCATCTCCCCCGATTCCCCCGGGTAAAAACAAATTGTAAAACATACCCAGCAAATATAATTTAAGGTTGTAAACTTCATCGAGGAAAATATCGATTGCTCTGAAAAAATGGTTGAGCCGAATGGCCGCAATAAATTTTGAAGCGGCAAAAAGTATAATGGCGATGAACAGAAAAATAACCTCGGAGTTTTTATAAATGGCCAGAACTTCCTGAAATTCTATCTTCGTGAAAACAAAAAAGAGTGCGCCTAAGGATAAGACAATTTTAATGGCAGTTTTTACTGACTTAGTTATTTTGACTTTCACTTCTTACAATTCTTTTAATTCGATAAGGGGTTTTATCCTGTGATTCATAATAAACTCTCATGAGCAATTCTGCAATAATTCCAATGGTAATCAATTGAAAGCCTGCAATAACAAGCAGAATTCCCAGTAAAAGCAGGGGTTTTCCCCAGATATCATGTCCAAGTATTTTTAATATCAGTAAATAAAAATGAATGATCAATCCAATTGCCGTTATTAATATCCCCCAGGTCCCAAATAAATGCATAGGCTTTGGCAGGTAGCGTTTGAAAAACAGCATGAGCAGAAGATCTGCCACCACTTTAAAAGTTCTGCCAATTCCATATTTTGCCTTACCGTGAATTCTTGGGTGGTGCCTGACTTCTACCTGAGTGATGCTGGCACCGTCCAGACTTGCCAAAACGGGTATAAACCGGTGTAATTCACCGTATAATCCAAGATCCTTTGCAACATCATTTTTGAATACTTTAAGGGTACAACCGTAATCCTTAATTCTGACGTTAGTCGTTCTTCTTATGATGGAATTAGCTATCCAGCTGGGAATTTTCCTCAAGAACATGCCGTCCTTTCTGTTTTTTCTCAATCCGGCGACCATATCCCAATCTTCATTTTCCGCTTTGTTAAGCATCATGGGAATATCAAAAGGATCATTTTGAAGATCCCCGTCCAGTAATGCAATGTATTCACCCACGGCCTGCTGTATGCCGGCAGCCAGAGCAGAACTCTGACCAAAATTTCTTCTGAATTGCACAAGAGTCAACCTGGGGTGATTTAACTTAAGAATCTCTTTTACGGTATTATCTGTAGAGCCGTCATCGACATAAATTATTTCATAATCAAGGTCTGCAAGAGCTTCTGTGATTTTTTCTACCAGGGGTTTTATGTTAAGTTCTTCATTGTAAACACAAACAACAGCAGATATTTTAACCATTTTGCTAAAGAATTTAAAAAACAAAGATAGAAAAATTGATCCGGAGCTTATGTTATGATCGAAAAAAATACCGATGAATGTTTAGCCCTCAATAAAAGGGTGAGGAATATCACTATTCTTTCGTGATTTATATCACCGGAAAAACAAAGACCAGTATTCTTAAATTATGTTACTTTGATCCACAGGTAATAAGAGCATAGTTTTTTTCAAGGGTCATGAGCGAATGATCCTAAAAGTAAATTTCCGTGATGTATGGCTGAATCACAGAAACATGAGCCTGCGGAGGCAGGTTCATGTTTCATTTCTTTTAGCGGGTTTTTTGGAGAGATAAATTACTTATTGTTTTAAGATATCATTGGAAATTTGGCATGTGCGGTGGAAAAGCATGGTATTTTAGCTTATGTAAAAAGGAAGACAAATAGTATCCGATTAAAACATTTCAATTATGCAAATAAAGATATATAGCAATGATGGAGAACTGGTAGCAGAACGAAATTATTTGTCTGCGGGCGATACGGACCGGATTGCAGACTTTAATTTATCCTATAAATCGAACGGGATTTTTTTTGCCAAAATTATGTGTGATGGCATAGTGAAAACACGAAAAATACGCATTAGATAAAGACTCTTTCACTTAGGGCTTGTAAATAAGAAAAGGGACCAGACGTGATGTCGGTCTCTTTTTTTTTGCTTCCTCTTACTACCCGGATAATTTTGGCTGAAAATACAAAACCTGGTCAGGGCTTGAAATTGTTACCTTATCCTCGCTCTCAAAGAAGGTTAAGATTCGAGTTTTTTGATAAGGGCAGAGAGCATTTTTGAGATTTCCTCAAGCTTTTGAAAAAAATCCAGATAAGTAAACTCGTCAATTTTCTTATTATCCTTGAGATAATCGAGAATAGCCACACATTCGAAGGCATTTCCCCTTGAAATGACCATAAAATGTTTGCGGTCATTGTTGCTGAACCTGGAAAAACCTTCAGCGATATTAAGCATAATATTTAAAGATGCTCTTCTGAGCTGATCCCTGGCGGTTGCTTCAAAGTTTTTGGATTCAGTCAGTGCAGAAATTTCTTTATTAAAATCTTTGGTTTTCTGATAGACGGAAAGTTTTTGAAAATCGAACATATCCCTAAAGCTTTGGTTTAAGTGTGAGTTCTTATGTTTGTAAAAAAGCATAAGCTTCTATGAAATAAGTTGTATTTAGGTGATAAAAAAACACTTAACTTAAAACAAGAAGCTTATGTCAAGTAAAAATAATGAATTCGATTTTAATGGAGTAATTATTTATGCAGGAATAGATACTCACTTAAAAAACTGGAGAATGTCGATAGTATTAGATGACACATCATGTAAAACGTTTTCAATGGATCCGGATGCGAGAAAACCAGCTAATTACCTGAAAAAGAATTTTCCAAATGGTAATTATTATTCAGTTTATAAGGCGAGAGTGAAAACAAGTATGCTTCCCTCACTCCATTACCGGTTTTGATTTGTCATTTCGACTGAGTAGCCTGAGCGGTAGCGGAGGCTGCGAGGGAGAAACCTCTCTCTTTTTCCGGCTGTTTTATTTTTCGGGAAGGGTTATTGTTTTTCTTTTGTTTGGGGGAAAGCTTGAAAGTTTTGCGGAAATTCGCTTTGGTGTTGATTGATGCTTGGGTAATTGATGTAGTATTATTCCTGCTGAGTGGAAGATCCTTAATTACAGGAATTTTTTAAATGAAGGAGAGAGGGGTTTTTTCCAGAATCAGAGTCCTTATGCTTTTTTACAAACATAAGAACTCTCACTCTCAAAACTAATTAGTGACCCCACCGGGATTCGAACCCAGATCGCAAGAACCGGAATCTTGTATTCTATCCATTGAACTATGGGGCCTTTAGGTTGGAGGCACAAATTTAAGCAAATATTTCGAAAAAGAAAGATGCAAATTTCCGCTTGT
Organism: uncultured Bacteroidaceae bacterium; assembly: GCA_964595055.1. GTDB lineage: Bacteria > Bacteroidota > Bacteroidia > Bacteroidales > CAYRTD01. Next base: position 6,873 of record CAZQOV010000059.1, read on the forward strand.
CATTATCATTTCGACTGCGCCCGATGACCGGTTTGCATGAAATGACAAATTGCCATTCCTCATTATCTTTGCCTCATTATCTTTGCCTCATTATCCTGCCTCATTCTCCATTTTCTCCTAAACTTTTCATATTTTCGCACATTCAATATTTTTATGACAAATAGTTAATACATGATGGACTATAATTTTTCAGAAATAGAAAAAAGATGGCAAAAATACTGGGAGGAGAACAAAACCTTCAAAACCGAGGATGATTTCTCCAATCCCAAAAAATATTATATTCTTGAAATGTTTCCATATCCCTCTGGAGCGGGTTTGCATGTTGGTCACCCGGAGGGATACACAGCAACCGATATTGTGAGCCGATATAAAAGGATGCGGGGATTTAATGTTCTTCATCCCATAGGCTGGGATGCCTTTGGGCTCCCGGCCGAGCAATATGCCATTCAGACAGGAACACACCCTGCCCTCACAACCAGGAAGAATTGTGATACTTTTCGCAGACAGATCAAGGAGCTGGGATTGAGCTACGACTGGGACCGGGAGATCAATACCACCGATCCTCATTATTTTAAGTGGACCCAATGGATCTTTATCAAGCTTTATAATACATGGTATGATGAAAAAAGCGCTAAGGGACGACCAGTTGAAGAGCTCGATATACCCGGGGAAATAAAGCAGGAAGGGAAGCTTGCAGTTCGGCAATATATTAATAACAAACGCCTGGCCTATTATGATGACGCCCAGGTGTGGTGGTGTCCTACCTGTAAGATTGTTTGCGCCAATGAAGAGGTTCTCACAGACGGGTCGCATGAAAAGTGCGGAAACCCGGTTGAAAAGAGAAATCTAAAACAGTGGATGCTCAGGATACCCCTGTATGCTGAGCGACTTTTGGAGGGAATTGAGGAGCTTGACTGGCCCGATGGAATTAAGGATATGCAACGCAACTGGATCGGGAAATCAACCGGAGCAGAGGTCGATTTTGCTATTGATGGGTTAGATGATAAACTAAGGGTATTTACTACCCGGCCTGATACCCTTTTTGGAGCGACCTATATGGTGATAGCGCCGGAGCATAGTTTGGTAAAAAGCCTCACAAGACCGGAAATGCTGGAGAAAGTGGAGAGTTATGTGAAAGCTGCAAACTTAAAATCTGACCTCGACAGAACCGACCTTTCCAGAGAAAAGACCGGAGTATTTACCGGAAGTTATGCCATTAATCCGGTAAATAATAAAAAGATACCCATTTGGATTGCCGATTATGTATTAACCGCTTACGGAACGGGTGCCATCATGGCTGTCCCTGCGCACGACCTTCGTGATTTTGAATTTGCTGAAAAATTTGGGCTAACCATTGATTGTATTATGGATCCGGATACAGACGACAAAAAGTTACGGGATAAAATTCTTGCCGGTAAAGCCTGTTGGACAGATGATGGAAGATATATCCGTTCATCTGACGAAAAGACTGGTCTAAGCATAGATGGCTTGCGTAAAGAAAAAGGGATCAGTAGAGTTATCCAATGGTTGGAGGATAAGGGTCTTGGGGAGGCTAAAGTGAATTATAAGTTGCGCGACTGGCTTTTTAGTCGCCAAAGATACTGGGGTGAGCCTTTTCCTGTAATTCACTGGGATGATGGCGAGATCTCATTACTGGAGGAAGAAGAGCTTCCCCTGGAATTGCCGGAAATGGAGAGATACGAACCCGGCGAAAATGGAGAATCTCCCCTTGCTAATGCTCACGAATGGCTTGAAGTAAAGGATAAGAATGGAAGAAAAGGGAGGAGAGAGACCAATACCATGCCTCAGTGGGCCGGATCCTGCTGGTATTTTTTACGGTATATTGATCCTGCCAATAAAGAACAAATTTTTGATCCGGACAAAGAAAAATACTGGATGCCGGTCGATTTATATATTGGTGGTGCAGAGCATGCGGTTCTTCATTTGCTTTACAGTCGCTTTTGGCATAAAGTCTTGTACGACCTTGGCATCGTATCACATCCCGAACCTTTTACAAAACTTTTTAATCAGGGGATGATCCTTGCTTTTGCCTATGAAACAAAAACGGGGGCAAAGGTAGTGGAGGACAAAGTGGAAGAAAGAAATGGCAGGTTTTACCATATCGATACCGGGGAAGAATTAAAACAGATTATTGCCAAGATGTCAAAATCCTTGAAAAATGTTGTGAATCCTGATGATGTTATTGACCGGTACGGCGCCGATTCATTGAGGCTTTATGAAATGTTCATGGGGCCACTTGAGGCCACAAAACCCTGGGATGATAAGGGCGTTAAAGGAGTGTTTGGATTTCTTTCCCGCGCATATCGCTTTTTTGCTAATGATCAGAATTTTTCCTCTCAGGAAACAGAAGATGATGAAATTCTGAAAACCCTTCATCAATCCATCAGAAAAGTCGGATCGGATATTGAAAATTTACGCTTTAACACAGCCATATCACAATTGATGATATTTACCAATCAGGCAATAAAGAAAGGAAAGGTAGCTAAAACGACTGCTGAGACATTTGCACTGATTTTGTCTCCTTTTGCACCTCATCTGGCAGAAGAATTATGGAATCGCTATGGTCATGATGAAACCCTGGCTTATGAACCCTGGCCTTCATGGGATGAATCCTTACTGGAGGAAAAAAGTTTTGAATATCCGGTTTCCTTTAACGGTAAGATGAGGTTCAAGCTCGAATTGCCTCTGAATATGCCACGTGAAGAAATGGAGAAGAAGGTACTTGAGCATGAAACCGCAAAAAAATGGACAGCGGGGAAAACTCCCAGGAAGGTAATTATTGTGGCCGGAAAGATTATTAATGTTGTGGTCTAAAAAATTTGATCTGTGAAGACTAAGGTATTTTCATTTGTTCTTATCATAGGGTTATTGTCATTGGTATTGTTCTGGATATTTTTCGGGACCAAATCTTTTGTTGAAGAAGATATCCCTGAAACGGAAGAAATTGAGATTCCCCCTCCCGTTGTTTACTATGAATACGACAGTATTATGGTGGACAGTTTTATTTCTGAATCGGGTTATATTGGAAGAAATCAACCGCTTTCTTCCCTGCTGGGAGAATATGGGATCTCAGCAAAGCGAGTTTATGAATTGACCCAAAAAAGTGAAGGAGTTTTTGATCTCAGAAAAATTCGTTATGGACAACCCTACAAACTTTTCTTCAGTCCGGATAGTCTTTATGAACTGAAATATTTTGTATATGAGCACAGCCCGCAGGATTATCTCGCGGTCGATTTTTCGGATAGTATTCAGCTTTGGGTGGGAAAAAAACAGATTGATACCCTAAGGTCATTTTTCACCGGTAGCATAGAGACATCCCTCTGGAACCTGATGAAAGAGAAAAATGCAAATCCAATGCTTGCGATAGAGCTATCTGAAATGTACGCCTGGTCCATTGATTTTTTCGGCTTGCAAAAGGGAGATAGCATAAGGGTTGTTTATGATGAATTATATGTAGACAGCATTTCTGTTGGTATTGGAGATATAAGAGGAGGATATTTTCGTCATATGAATACCGATTTTTGGGCTATTCCCTTTGTACAGGATAGTCTGCGGGATTATTATGATGAGGAGGGAAAAAGCCTTCGCAAAGCATTTTTGAAGGCACCTTTACGCTTTTCGAGGATTAGTTCAAGGTTTTCTCATTCACGACTGCATCCTATCCTGAAAATCCGCAGACCCCATCACGGTGTCGATTACGCCGCTCCTACGGGAACTCCTGTGCTTGCCATTGGTGATGGATGGGTAACGGAAAGGTCCTATTCCCGAGGTGCAGGGAACATGGTCAGGATAAAGCATAATAGTGTTTACGCTACTGCTTACCTGCATTTGAGCCGGTTTGGGGAAGGCATTCAAAAAGGATCTTACGTAAAGCAGGGCGATGTTATCGGCTATGTTGGAAGCACAGGTTTATCCACCGGCCCGCATCTGGATTTTCGTTTTTACAAGAATGGTTCAGCCATTGATCCATTGAAGGTAGAAGCGCCTCCGGTAGATCCTGTCAGGGAGCCGAATATGGAACGATACAGAAGGGTAAGAGATAGTGTGATGAATATAATAAACAAGGGAATTATAGAAGAATGAACCAGGGTTTTATGATTGATTCCGGTTTTTAAGTACCTCATCGATCACCTTCGGAAAATATTTATATTCAAGCTTATGGATTTTGGCGGCAAGGCTTTCCGGAGTTTCATCAGGCTCAACCGGGCATCGGGCTTGGAAAATGATGTTTCCTTCATCATATTTTTCATTCACGTAATGAATGGAAATTCCGGATTCTTTTTCTCCGTTTTCTATAACCGCTTTATGAACGTTCATCCCGTACATTCCTTTACCTCCATATTTAGGGAGCAATGCAGGATGAAGGTTGATGATACGGTTCGGAAATTTATCTATGATTTTAGGAGGGATAAGCCATAGAAAACCTGCCAGAACGATCAGATCTGCACCTGTTTTCTTGATTCTTTCAGTAAATTCGGGACTTTTAAATTCTTCTTTTGTAAATGATTCAGATTTAACCCCCATTTTTCTGGCCCGTGTGTGTACAAAAGCATCTTTTCTGTTGGACAGGATCAGCGGGATTTCAACATCCTCCCTTTTTTCAAAAAATCGAATTATGTTTTCGGCATTCGTTCCTGATCCGGAGGCAAAAATAATTATAGACTTGATATTCATTTAAATAAGTTATATGTGATGAAATGAATTTTTCGAACGTTTTATGATTAGCGATTAAATGATTTACAAAAAAAAGCAATTTTTAGGTTAAAATATATATTTTTTTGTTTGTTTTTAAGGGATTATTCCATTTCTTTGCACAGTCAAAAAGTTAACTTATTTTATTAATTAAAAATTACAACTATGTCTGATATTGCATCAAGAGTAAAAGCAATAATCGTTGATAAATTAGGTGTTGATGAAAATGAGGTTACTCCAGAAGCCAGCTTTACTAATGACCTTGGAGCAGACTCACTGGACACTGTTGAGCTGATCATGGAATTTGAAAAGGAATTCAATATTGGCATTCCTGATGATCAAGCCGAAAATATCAGTACAGTAGGCGAGGCAATCAAGTACATTGAAGATAACGCTAAGTAATTTTGAATTAAACTTTTTGGTAAGATGGAACTGAAGCGGGTTGTTGTTACAGGTTTAGGAGCTATTACACCTCTGGGGAACAATATTAATGATTATTGGCAAAGCTTAATAAATGGTGTAAGTGGTGCCAATATGATCACCCGGTTTGATACCGAAAAGTTTAAGACAAAATTTGCCTGCGAGGTAAAAAATTTTGACCCCAATGAATACTTTGACCGGAAAGAACTACGCAAACTTGATCCCTATGCGCAATTTGCTATGGTTGCCGCCGATCAAGCGATGAAGGATTGCGGAATTACCGAGACAAATACTGATCTTGATGAGGTTGGAGTGATCTGGTCGTCAGGAATTGGTGGTATAGAGACGTTTATGAATGAAATGAAGGGTTACTCTTCAGGAGATGGAACTCCGAGGTTTAGCCCTTTCTTTATTCCTAAAATGATATCTGATATTGCCGCAGGTCAGATTTCAATGAAGTATAAATTGCGCGGACCAAATTATGCTACGGTATCGGCATGTGCATCCTCTACTAATTCCCTGATTGATGCTTTTAATCTCATCCGGATGGGGAAGGCTGTCGCCATCATTACCGGTGGCTCCGAAGCCGCGATAAATGAGCCCGGGATGGGTGGGTTCAACAGTATGCAGGCGATTTCAACGAACAATGAAAATTATCAAAAAGCTTCAAGGCCGTTTGATAAAGATCGCGATGGTTTTGTAATGGGTGAAGGAGGTGGAGCGATAATCCTTGAGGAATACGAGTCGGCAAAAAAGCGGGGTGCAAAGATTTATGCCGAAATTATTGGTGGCGGGCTCTCTGCCGATGCTCATCATCTGACAGCTCCGCATCCTGATGGATTGGGAGCGCGTTTGGTTATGACACGTGCTCTGAAAGATGCTGGGATTTCGCCACAGGAGGTGGATTATATAAATGTTCATGGTACTGCCACACCCCTGGGAGATGTTTCTGAAACTATTGCCATAAAGGATGTTTTTGGAGAGCATGCATACAAACTTAACATCAGTTCGACCAAATCCATGACGGGACATCTTCTGGGCGCTGCCGGGGCAGTAGAAGCTATTGCTGCTATTATGGCGACTATCCACGATATTATTCCTCCTACCATTAACCTGGATAATCCCGATCCTGAAATTGATCCCGATTTAAATCTTACCCCTCATAAGGCCCAAAAAAGGCTGGTAAATGTGGCTTTAAGCAATACCTTTGGTTTTGGAGGGCATAATACCTCAGTAATATTTAAAAAACTTAGCAATTAACCGGTGTTTTTAAAATTCGGGCGATTTGTATTTATTCCTTTTAGTCGTAATCGAAGATTAGCACGTAAATTAAGTCCGATTCTTGGCTTTTTTCCCGGCCGTATTAAACTGTATGAATTAGCATTTATTCATAAGTCGGCCTCCATTGTTATGCAGAATGGGGATGTGATCAATAATGAACGTCTCGAATATCTTGGAGATGCCATCCTTGATGCCATTGTGGCTGATTATCTTTTCAAAACTTTTCCCGATAAAAATGAAGGATTTCTTACCAAGATGCGCTCTAAAATGGTGAAGCGTAAACACCTGAATTTACTTGCATATCGTATAGGACTGAATCAGCTTGTTGTTAGCCATACCAATCCGGTTAATGTATCCAAACATCTCTATGGAAATGCTTTCGAGGCTTTGATAGGGGCTATATATCTGGATAAAGGTTTTCAAAGGACTTGTCGTTTTGTGGAAAGGATAATTGACCGTTTTGTTGATATTGAGAAGCTGAAGTTGTCAGAGTCTGATTATAAAAGTAAATTAATAGAATGGGCACAAAAAAATAAAGTGGAAGTCGTATTTGATTCCCATGAAGAGCTGACAGGTGCTCATAAAACACCGCAATTTATCAGTTATATTAAGATGTTAAATAAAGAATTGGGGAAGGGGGTAGGGCACTCGAAAAAGGATGCCGAACAAAAAGCGGCTAAAAATGCCCTGGAGAACATCCTGAATCATTAAAAAAACCGGGGAGCTTAACTGTCTTACCGGTTTTTTTGCTTTCATCTGTCACTAAATGTTTTTTTTATTCCCCACTTTTGCCATAATTGGGGAGTACCCTGGCACTGGGGTCATTCACATCACAATTTTCCCATTCTTTATTTGGCATCCAGAAGGATTTAATTAATTCTGCGCGACCCGGGAAGTGTTTTTCGAAAATATCGCGGTACATAAGAGATTCTTTTGAAATTGGAGGAGAATGACGAAAATTCAACTGTGCGATCATTAGATCCTCATCGTTATACATTTCTTCTGCCCAGGCTTTCAGATAATCGGTTACACTGTGTCCTACAGCATCGGAGAATGCAGCCTTTTCCCGGTACAGGATTTCGTTGGGAAGGTAACCTCCTTCAAAAGCTTTTCTTAAGAGATATTTGCCTATACCGGTAAAATTCATTTTTAATTCCGGTTTTATGCACATTACATATTCCACGAAATCAAGGTCTCCAAAGGGAACCCGTGCTTCAAGTCCATTGGAGCTGATGGCCCGGTCTGCCCGTAAAACATCGTACATGTAGATCTCTCTGATTCTTTTTTCTGCCTCTTTCTGGAAAGCGGAGGGAGAAGGTGCATAGTCTGTATATTTATACCCAAAGATTTCATCGGATATTTCACCGGTCATCAGTACTTTGATGTCGGTATGCTCCGATATGTATTTCGAAACCAGGTACATGCCCATTGAGGCTCGTATAGTGGTGATATCGAAGCTTTCAATGTTATAAATTAAGGTGCTGAGGGTGTCAAAAATATCCTGTCGGCTAAACAGTACTTCTGTATGGTCGGCATTAAGATAATCGGCAACAATTCTTGCATATCGGGTATCTATCGGGTCTTCGTCAATTCCAACAGCAAAAGTTCTTATAGGTTTGTCAAGCATGCGTGCCGCAATGGCGCAAACCAGACTTGAATCCAGACCACCACTGCAAAGGAAACCAACCGGGACATCTGAGGCTAGCCTCTTTTCCACTCCTCTGGTGAGGTAATGATTGATGTTCTTAAGAACCTGATTAAGATCATCATCTGAATATTTTTCTACTTTTGAAATATCGCGGTAGGGAAGTATTTTTCCCTCTTCGTAGTAATGTCCCGGAGGAAAAGCTTTTACTGTTTTGCAGACATTATGGAGTGCTTTCATTTCACTGGCAAACATTATGTCTCCGTGCTCGGTATAACCATAAAACATGGGACGTATGCCAATTGGATCTCTGGCAGCAAAATAAGTGTTTTTTTCGGCATCATAAATGACACATACAAATTCAGCATCAAGCTCCCGGGCTGTTTCCTTCATTCCTTTTTCAAGAAACATGGGAATGATCACCTCACAATCGCTTGACGAGGTAAAGGAATATTTGTCCCCGTAGCGTTCTTTCAGTTCAGGATAATTATACACTTCTCCATTACAAACAAGATGGATGTTATTATAAACCATTGGCTGGTTGCCATGATCTGAAACATCCATTATCTTCAGCCGGTGAAAAGCCATCCAGCCCCTTTCGTCGAAGTCATTGATAATGGTATTATCCGGACCCCTGTATTTCAATTTTTGAAACTCGGCAGGGATGTCGACCCTGATTTTCTTGTCACTACCTGTATAAACGGAAAAACCACACATAACTAATAATTTTTAATAAGAATTGCCTGTACAATTAACAAATGATAAGTTTCAGCTTGTAAAAATATACAAATAGAAATTAAAAACCATAAAAAACTAATAAAAAATAATTGAAAAGGTGAAAAAAGTAACAAAATGAAACAAAAAATTAAAAAGAAAATTCAGATTGTTATTTGGGCCGGGCAAAAACAGGGGAATGCTTTAAAATTTATATATGAAGTGGAGGAAGAGATTGGGAAGGTTTAGGAAAAAAACAAAAAAGGACTTTTTCGGGAAGAGGACAGAATAATTATTACGGATGAATCAAGGCATTGCGGCCCTAACTCTGGCGGTAGAGAATTAAAATCTCCCGGTTATTTTCCTGTGTAAAAATCTACCCAGGAAAATACCGCTTATAAAACCTGTCACATTTAATCCAAGATCTATTGGATTGAAGCTTCGTCCGGGAATGTAATATTGTTGAATTTCAGTTAAAATAGCAAACAATAATCCCAGCAGAATAAGGTAATAATTTTCTTTAAAGATTTTTTTCAGGCCGGCACCCTCTGCGAAAAAATACAAAATGGGGATGATGGCATAAAGCAAGAAATGCAGAAGATAGTCAAATCTGAATCCGGATTCGTTTTGTTCCTGGGCAGAGCCAGAATAGCTCATGGACATCAGGATGTAAACGCCTGTCAACCAGAGATAAAATATAGCGGCCCAGATATTTTTATAAGAAATTCCTGTCATAAATGCAAAAATGCATAAAAAATACTGAACGCACACTTTTTAATAAAGAAAATGTTGGAACCGGGGGTTGAAGAAGGCCGTGATTTTGGGAGTTAAAGAATTAAAGGATTGGGTTTGTGATTTTTTTTTGGGGAATAGAGTTAGGGATTAAAATAGTGAAATGGGAGGTATGGAGAGGGTTCTCTTTCATTTCGGAGGAGTAAGAATTATCTTAAGAAATTATTAGAGGGACTGGGGAAACTTTTTTCTATGGGAATTGTTTTTCAGATAACAATTTTTAACAAAATCACTATGAATTTTCGGGGTTCACGTTTTCACCGGGTGGATAGAAAAACCACTCAATGGATGGCCGATGTTGGAATCTTACTTTTACGCCTCAGTATTGGGGTTATCTTTACCTGGTTTGGAGTTTTGAAATTCTTTCCTGGCATCAGTCCTGCCGAAGATCTTGCCTCCCGTACCATTGAAGTTTTGAGCTTTGGGCTGATTGATTCCCGGGCGGCCCTTGTCATACTTGCAGTATGGGAAACCGCCATAGGCCTGGGACTAATTACCGGATTGTTTTTGAGAGAAATTTTACTGTTATTGTTTGTTCAAATGCTGGGTACTATAACACCTGTATTTATTTTTCCTGAGGAAGTTTTTCATATAGTTCCTTTTGTGCCGACCCTTGAGGGGCAGTACATATTTAAAAATCTGGTTCTTATAAGTGCAGGAATTGTAATTGGGGCAACTGTCAGAGGAGGAGAACTGGTTTCAGAACCGGTCAATGAAAATTAATGAAAAAGATTTTTTTTTAGAATCATGCATAGCCTTAGAACTATACAAAAATTACCCGTTACCCTCGATGAAGCCTGGGATTTTTTTTCTTCCCCATCCAATCTTAAAGAAATAACTCCTCCGCATATGGGGTTTAAAATTCTCTCGGAAAAGGATGTTAAAATGTATCCTGGAATGATCATTTCCTACATTGTTAAGCCTTTTCCCCACTTCCCTGTAAAATGGGTCACAGAGATCACCCATATTGAGGAAAAGAAATATTTTATCGATACTCAGATATATGGTCCGTATTCCATATGGCATCATCAGCATCATTTTAAAGAAATTGAAGGAGGAGTAGAGATGAGGGATATTTTGCATTACCGCATTCCTTCAGGAATTATGGGAAGATTGGTAAATAAAGTGCTGGTTGGGAAGAAAATTAAACAGATATTCGACTATCGTTATAAAGTGCTGGAAGAAAGATTTGGAAAATTTGAATAATTTAATAGCAGGTATTGATTATGGAAGTAAAACAAACGGCACCACCGTTATTTGCATCGGAGATGATACAGGGTCGGTAATTCACATATAGCAAAGCAGGAAAGGGGAGGATGCAGATAAGTTTCTGGTGGAATTCATCAGAAAATCTATCGTTGGTTTTTTGTTTATAGATGCTCCACTTTCTTAGCCGGGAGAATAGGCCACCGTCAAC
>CAZQOV010000060.1:0-17794 GCA_964595055.1 uncultured Bacteroidaceae bacterium
TCTCCTGAATGCTATTACCCGTACCAACAAGTCTGAATTTATACGCATTACAGAGACAGAAGCCTTGAGTCTGCATGGCTTAATGATGACCTCTGATCCCGGGTTCATCCTAATGAAGGGGGGGAGCATAGAGTTGATCTACCGGATCAGAAAATTCAGGGAAGAAACCGGTGTATTCATTACTTTTACGCTGGATGCAGGGCCAAATGTTCACCTCTTATACCATGAGAATGACCATGTTAGAATAAAGCAATTCATCATGACAGAGCTACTGCCATTTACCGAAAATAACCATATTATCTGGGATCATCTTGGAGAGGGTCCGCGAAAATCATCATCGACATCATGAGGAAAAAGGAAAAAAACCGCATTTATAATGCCAAAATTCTTTTGTTCGGAGAGTACACCGTTATTTCTGGATCCAAGGCACTGACCATTCCCTACACCTATTTCACCGGCAAATGGAGCTTTTTGGGAAGCAACAAGTATACCCGGCTGGATAAGGCTGTCAAATCCAATCGTGAGCTTCATCGTTTTCTCCAATTTCTGAAAAATACGCCTCGCATAGAGAAAAGCTGCAATCTTGATCTTGATCGTTTTCAACACGATCTGGAAAATGGTTTGTTTTTCGAGTCTAATATTCCACAGGGATACGGAGTGGGATCTTCCGGAGCTCTTGTTGCGGCATTTTACAATGATTATTGTGCGGATCCCCTATTGGCCGAAGGTAATGAATCTTTACAGGAACTTAAAGAATTATTTTCCCTGCTGGAATCTTACTTTCACGGGACATCTTCGGGTATGGATCCCCTCAATTGTTATGTGGGTGAACCTTTATTATTTGAAGGAAAGAAAAGCACACAAATCGTTGACGTTCCCCGTCACACCGGTAACAAAGACGGAGCGGTTTTTCTTATAAATAGCGGATATCCATCGGCAACAGAACCTCTGGTAAAACTATTTCTGTCAAAGGTGAAAGATGAAAAATTCCGAAAATCTGTTCATGACACCCTGATTCCCCTGACTAACCGTGGTATCGATAATATTATTTCAGGTAATCTCAATCAACTTTTTATTGATATCGGGGATATTTCGCAATTTCAACTTTTACATTTCCGGGAGATGATCCCGGAAAATTTTATAGACATCTGGAAACAAGGGCTTGATTCAGGAGAATTTTACCTTAAACTATGCGGTTCCGGTGGCGGAGGATTTTTGCTTGGCTTTACCCGCGATTATGCTATTGCAGAAAGGCTTGTTGCAGAGGCTGGAATAGATATCATTCCTGTATACAAAAATTCAATCTTCCGAAAATAAATAAGTTTTCAAGGCAAAATTTACCTATTTTTGTGATCAAATTAGCATTTCTATCCTTCATATCTGGTAAAATGGAAAAATTTAAAATTTGGATGGTTCAAATCAGAGCCAATTTCCTTATTCTTTCGGTATTTTTAGTTTTATTGGGACTGGCATTAAGTTTGAAGTACCCCGGTGCAGATGATTTTAACTGGTTCAGGGCTGTTCTGATAATGGTCGGGACTATCCTGGCACATATTTCAGTGAATTTATTCAATGAATATTCGGACTATGTCACAAAAATTGATTTCAGTACCCACCAGACCCCTTTTAGTGGCGGGAGCAAAATGCTGATAACGGGTAAAAGCAATCCAAAACAGGTATTAATCGTTGCCCTGATTACACTTTCTGTGTCTTTTGGTATCGGTATTTACCTGAGTATCATATCCCATTGGATGATTGTGGTATTTGCGTTGATAGGGTCTTTCAGTATTGTTTTTTATACAAATACCCTGGCGAGATATATGTTAGGGGAATTATTTGCCGGACTCGCATTGGGAACCCTGGTGGTTTTGGGAACCTATATTGCGATGGTGGCAAAACCCGGAATGGTCTGGGGAGAGCTAATTCCGCTTGAGGCGGAATTACTGAGCATTCCACCGGGTATCTTAACCGCTCTGCTTTTACTCATAAATGAATTTCCCGATGCAGATGCTGACCGGAAGGGAGGACGTAAGCATCTTGTGATAAGAATGGGTAAGCAAAATGCTGCATGGATATATTCAGCCGGTGTGGCAGCCACCTTTTTAATAATCCTGGTTTTGCCCGTTATAAATATTACCAGTTATTGGATTTATCTTGGTTTGATACCCTTGCCTCTTGGATTAAAGGCAAGTATAACAGCCATCAGATTCAATCAAAACAATGCTAAGCTCATTCCAGCTCTTGGGAGTAATGTAATGATGGTTCTTGGAGTGGATCTTCTGCTTGCAGTGGGGGTTTTTATTGATATATTGTGAGATAATTTAAACTAACCAAATACATGTTTAACCACTCCGCCATCAATATTGATGGTTTGCCCGGTAATGTAGCGGGATTTTTCAGACAACAGCCATGTTGCCAGGCTGCCAAAATCGTCAGGTGATCCCATGAAACCGAGGGGAATAACGGAGGAGATTTTCGATTTGGCTTCCTCATAAGAGATCTTTTCGTTTTCTGATTTTTTATTTACCAGTCTTTCTACAGCTTGGGTTTCATGATACCCTGGGGCCATGATATTCAGGGTAATTCCTTCGGAAGCCAGGTCCAGGGCAAGAGATTTGACCATTCCGACAACAGCCATTCTCAGTGAATTGCTCAATACCAGATTCTCAATGGGTTGCTTTACCGATGCACTTTCTATATACAAAAGTCTCCCATATTTATTTTTTCGAAATAAGGGGACCAGCTTTTTTGTCATAATGATTTTCCATCTCACAACACTCTGGTAAGCATTATCCCAGTCGGATATCTCTGTTTCCAAAAAATTCCCTGCCGGCGGGCCTCCTGCATTGATCAATGCACCGTCAAGATCAGACAGGTCATTTTTTTCAAACAAAGCTTCGATGCGCTCTTCGCTGGTAAGATCGGCACTGAAAATGCTAACTGAATCACTATATTGATCTGCTAATTCATTCAGTTTATCCTTATCCCTTGCCACAGCAATTACCTTTGCCCCCTCATTCATTAGATTTTCTGCCACACTCCTCCCAAATCCGGAGGTAGCTCCACATACAAGAAATTTCTTATTGCCTAGATTCAAATCCATGACCAGAATTTTTAATAAAAGATAAAAAAGTATTTTATTAAAAGCTTATCAAAGGTATAAAAACAGGAGGATGGGGCAAAAAATATTTTTTTTTAATGATATTATCGCCATTCTGTTGAAAGTATTGATCTCGAAAATAGGGTATGAATCCACTGTTTTCAGGAGTGGAAGTGAACTGGAAACAGGGATTCAATGAAAATTGAGTTTCCACCTTCCACCTTCTTCAAAAATTATATGCAGCCTCCTCCAAATCCTCCAAACTCTCAAATTTCAAAGGAGGCTTGAGATAAGGATAAAGAAAATCGTAAATTTTCAGTCTTATTTTCCGGGCAATTTTGGTATCCATGCGATCAAAAGAATGCCCGCCTGGTACATCTTGATATATCTTGTACTCGAAATCTTTATTTTCAGCTTTAAGCGATTTAATAAGATGTTCCACTTCAAGCACATTCACATCAGCATCGTTGGTGTTGGTATGGATAAGCAGGGGGGTCTCCAGTTTATGTGCATTCCATGCCGGAGATCTTTTCCTGTATTCTTCTACATCTTCATAAGCTGATTTGCCAATGTGGTAATCGGAAGAAAACAATTCTCTGTAGCTCTGCGTTTTATATCCCATGCGAGCAATAATATCACTTACGGGAACACCTGCATAGGCGACTTTATAATTTTCAGGATAATCAAACACATTCATCAAGGCAATTAATCCACCGTGACTCCAGCCAATGATGCCTACCCTGTTTTTATCAACAAAATCGCAGTTTTCGAGCATGAATTTGCGGCTGGCGTTTACATCTTCAACCTCACGGCCACCGTAATCAATTTTTTCATACATGGATTTTCCATAGCCTGTGCTTCCGCGGTATTCAGCGGCAATGACAATATACTGCTGTGCCATCAGCTCTCTGATGATGTGGGTGTAATAGGTGTTAAAATCGGAATGGACACCACCGTGAGGTAAAACGATGAGGGGATATTTTTTCGTTTTGTCCAGGTTTTTGGGTACAAAGGTGTAAGCCCAGAACTTAACAGGGTTCCCGGCTCCCTGGGCAGTTGGATTCGGTTCCTGCTCCGGCCGTAAAGGAGGTCCATAGATATATACTTTATCAATATCAGCCACATCACCTACTTTCTCATACCACAACAGATCATCTATTTTCTTTTCGAGGACATCCAGCCGGTGGCCAAGATTAGTGAAATGGGAATTTACATCATCGATAATCAGCTTCGAATCGGCATTCTCCTGGGCATAAGACTGTATAAATAAGAACAGGTAAATCGGAACGAGCAGATATTTTACATTCATGATGGGTAAAATTTAAGTTGAAAAATATGCGGGAAAATACATTTTTTTATAAACATGAAAAAATGTTATGTAAAATGCCTATGCATGATGGGGTCAATATTCATCACTGTGAGGAGTTAAGTCCACCAAGATTCCATGATCTTATATCTCTATCTTGCCGGAAAAGACATATTCTGCAGGTCCTGTTAACCATATATTGCGAAATGTATGGTTTTTTTCTGCGGTAAATTCGACCTTTAGGTTTCCACCGCGTGCCTGAAGAAAACAGGAATTTTTGTCAGTCTTACCCATAGAATAAGCAGAAATGGCAGCAGCTACCGCTCCGGTTCCGCAGGCAAGGGTTTCATTTTCAACTCCTCTTTCAAAGGTGCGAAGAAAAAGTTTTTCTTTGCGATATTCCAGGAAGTTCACATTGGTACCATTTACACCGAATCTCGGTTGTTTTCTGATTGTTCTTCCGGTGTTGAAAACATCCACATCATCAACGGATTTTACGATTTTTACAAAATGCGGTGAACCTGTTTGGATAAACAATCCATCTTCAAATTCAGTGATATCCTCGACATCATTCATTTTCAATCTTACATCACCGTCAGCCATGATCTCTGCCTGATGAATTCCGTCAATTCCCTCAAATGTTGTTATCCGGGTTATGATTCCATGAGCTTTTGCAAAGGCAACAATGCACCGTCCACCATTACCACACATGGAACCTTCCCGGCCATCTGAATTGAAATATTTCATTCTGAAATCCGCTGTTTCACTATTCATAAGTAAAATTAAACCATCAGCGCCAATGCCGTAATTCCGGTTGCAAAGATGATTTACTATATTTACAGTAAATATTTTTTCTCTGATTTTCCTGGCATCTATCAAAATAAAGTCATTTCCGGCTCCCTGATACTTATCAAAATTTAACATCATCATCTTTTATTGTTAAAAAAGGTTAAATCTGTGAAGATCTCGCAACAACTTGTTTTTACTGGTGTTTCAGACTTGGAATTTATTCCTGATTTTGAATTTGAGGCACAGTATTTGATCACCAGTATGCAGTACAAAGAAACGAATAATTTAAAAAAGTATATAAAATGAAAAACAAAACATTAATAGGTACAACGTTGACGGCAATTCTTGCGGCCTTGTTTGCAGTTTTTGCTTATGCTCAGTGGTTCCAACCCGAGCAGACCGTTGTTACAGTACCTTCAGAACAATCTATGCAATATGCCAATCTGCCTTCTGCGGATCAGCAGGGAGCGGTCGATTTTACTTTTGCTGCTGCGAAAGCAGTAAATTCAGTAGTTCATGTAAAAACACAGGCAATACGTGAACAAAGTTATGAAAATCCGTTCTACGAATATTTTTTTGGAGAAAGAGGGCATGGACAACGTCAGCCTGTCAGAGGTTTTGGTTCCGGAGTTATTATTTCCGGTGATGGCTACATCATCACCAATAACCATGTGATAAATAAAATGGATGAAATTGAGGTTGTGTTGAATGATAAACGATCCTTTGATGCAGAAGTTATAGGAACAGATCCCAACACTGATCTTGCTCTC
Source organism: uncultured Bacteroidaceae bacterium (assembly GCA_964595055.1). Lineage (GTDB taxonomy): Bacteria > Bacteroidota > Bacteroidia > Bacteroidales > CAYRTD01. The sequence goes on from CAZQOV010000060.1 coordinate 5,966, forward strand.
TTAAAAATAGACTCGGAAAAACTGCCTTATCTTGAATATGGGGACTCAGATGCTTTGAAACTTGGAGAATGGGTTCTGGCAGTAGGAAATCCTTATAACCTTACCTCAACGGTAACGGCCGGTATTGTTAGTGCCAAAGCCAGAAATATTAATATTCTTAGTGAACAATTTGCTATAGAATCCTTCATTCAGACAGATGCCGCCGTTAATCCCGGGAATTCCGGAGGGGCATTGGTGAACATGAATGGAGATCTCATGGGGATTAATACCGCAATAGCCTCAAGAACAGGGGCGTATTCTGGAAATTCATTTGCTGTTCCGGTAAGTATAGTTAGGAAAGTGATTGGTGATCTCAAAGAGCATGGAATTGTTCAGCGAGCATTTCTGGGGGTTACTATACAAGATGTTACTCAAGAAATAGCGAACGAACGCAATATAAAAGATCTTAAAGGCGTTTATGTTAATGACCTTACAGAAGGTGGTGCCGCGAAGGACGCCGGGATAAAATCCGGAGATATTATACGGTCTGTGAACAATGTACCTGTTAACAGTGTTTCTGAACTACAGGAACAGATAAGCCGTTACAGACCCAGCGATAAAGTTGAAGTATTGGTAAAAAGAAATGGCAAAGAGAAACTTTTCGAGGTTACTTTGCGTAATATGAGCGGTGATACCGATATCGTGACCGTTGACGAATCACTTTCACTTCTCGGAGCAATTTTCGAACCCGTTTCTGAAGATGAGAAAGAAAAGCTGGGAATTACTCACGGTGTGCAGGTTGTTTCCCTCAAAGCCGGGAAACTGCTTAAAGCCGGAGTTCGTGAAGGCCTCATTATTACACAAATTAATAACAAGAACATTCACAGTATAAGTGATATTAAAGAAATAATTGAAAATGTGAATGGAGGTGTATATATCGAAGGGATTTATCCCGACGGACTTATAGCGTATTATGCTTTTGGCATGTAAATGCAAGTAGTCAAAAAAAAAGGCTTGCATTGCAAGTCTTTTTTTATTTTTATTTATATCAAATTAAGTTGAATTTTATCTTAAAATAAGCTAAATTTGCAGCAAATTTTTGGGAGGATTAAATGAGACAGTTAAAGATTACGAAGTCGATCACCAACAGAGAGAGTGCATCGCTTGACAAGTATCTGCAGGAAATTGGAAAAGAGGAGCTTATCACGGTTGAGGAAGAAGTCGAACTTGCCCAAAGAATCAAAAAAGGAGACCGCAAAGCGCTGGAAAAACTCACCAGGGCAAATCTCAGATTCGTTGTTTCCGTTGCCAAACAGTATCAGAATCAGGGACTAAGTTTACCTGACCTCATAAATGAGGGCAATCTGGGCCTTATTAAGGCAGCTGAAAAGTTTGATGAAACCAGAGGCTTTAAGTTTATCTCTTATGCTGTTTGGTGGATACGTCAATCAATTTTACAGGCATTGGCCGAGCAATCCCGAATTGTTCGTCTTCCGCTTAATCAGGTGGGTTCGCTGAACAAAATCAATAAGGCGTTCAGCAAATTCGAACAGGAGTTTGAAAGAACTCCCACCTCTGAAGAGCTGGCAGACGCACTGGAATTGCCGAAAGAAAAAGTGTCTGATACACTTAAAGTTTCAGGCCGCCATGTGTCGGTTGACGCTCCTTTTGTAGAGGGGGAAGATAATAGCCTTCTCGATGTACTTGTCAATAATGACTCTCCAAATGCGGACAAAATCCTGATCAAAGAGTCTTTAGCCAGAGAAATTGGAAGAGCCCTCGCAACTCTTACAGAAAGAGAAAGGGATATAATAAGATTATTCTTTGGTATCGGATGTCAGGAAATGACGCTTGAGGAAATCGGCGAAAAATTTGGTCTTACCCGTGAAAGAGTAAGACAAATTAAAGAAAAGGCGATAAGAAGACTGCGTCATACGTCACGAAGTAAACTTTTGAAGACGTATTTAGGCTAAGTTCTTGGAAATAGATTTTTTTGACTCGGGCTGCCTGGCAGCCCGTTTTTTTTGTATTTTTGTATATTCTTTAAATAAAAAAATGACCCTGGATAAATATACCGTATGTAATCTTATCAGCAGATCTATTGAACGATTTCCTGATAATCCGGCTCTGGCCTATGTCGATGAAGAAAAAGCCATAAGCTATTCAGCTCTGGGCATCAAAATATCCAACCTTGCCGGAAAGTTATCTTTAATGAATATCAGTAAAGGAGATAAAGTCGCCATTATTGGTGAAAGTTCTCCCAACTGGGGTGTTTCTTTTCTTTCAGTACTTTGTTTTGGTGCTGTTGCCGTTCCTGTATTGCCCGACTTTCACGTGAATGAAGTACTGAATATCATAAAACACTCCGGGGCAAAAATGGCTTTTGTATCGGATAAACAATACTCCCGTTTGGAAAAACACCTGCTGGAACAAGATGGGTTCTCAATTATCAATATTGATAGTCACTCTGTTTCAGGTTCCGCTTATGAAACAGAATTTGCCCGGTCCTTTTGCTTCCCTGGTCTCGATAGTCATGTAAGTGAGGACGATCTGGCTACAATTATATACACATCCGGTACAACTGGTACCTCCAAAGGGGTTATGCTTACCCATAAAAATATTGCCTGGATGGTTGATCAGGCCCTTACCATACAGGATGTAGATGAAAATGACCGGTTTTTATCCATCCTACCTATGGCTCATACCTATGAGAACAGCCTGGGTTTTCTATTGGCCCTGCATACAGGAGCATCTGTATACTTCTTGAAAAAGCAACCTACGCCCACGATTCTTCTTGGAGCCTTGGAAAAAGTGAAGCCTACTATGTTGCTCACAGTCCCCCTCATTATTGAAAAAATCTTCCGAAAACAGGTGTTGCCAAAATTCCGGAAATCCGCCATTACTCGTTCTCTTTTCGGTTTTACCCCCACCAGGAGGGTATTAAACTATCTGGCGGGAAGAAAATTGAAAAAGGTTTTTGGCGGCAATTTACGTTTCTTCGGTATTGGTGGAGCAAAACTTGATCCGGAGATTGAAAAATACCTCCGAGAGGCACGTTTTCCCTATGCAATTGGTTATGGCCTTACTGAAACCAGTCCTCTGCTTGCTGGTTGTAATCCCGAACAAACCAAACTCGAATCTACCGGCAGAGCTCTTCAGGGTGTAAGTCTTCGACTTGATAATGTTAATCCTTCAACCGGAGAAGGTGAGATTGTAGCAAAAGGTCCCAATGTCATGAAGGGATATTATAAAAATCCGGAGGCCACTAAAGCTGCGTTTACAAAAGATGGCTGGTTCAGAACCGGAGACCTGGGGTATATTGATAAAAATGGCTATGTTTATATCAGAGGAAGGATTAAAAATGTAATCCTCGGAACCAACGGAGAAAACATATACCCTGAAGAAATAGAATCTATCCTTAATAGCATTGAAGGTGTTGAAGAATCCCTGGTGATTAATAAACATGGGAAAATCGTAGCCATGGTAAACCTTAATCTCCAGGAACTTGAAACCCGCATGGTCCGCCTCAATGAAAAAATTATGGAAGTCAGGCATGAAACCATGGATGAATTGCTCTCAGAAATTCAAAGATTTGTTAACTCAAGGGTGAACAGATTTTCCCAGGTTCAGCTTGTCGTCTTGCAGGCAGAACCCTTTGAGAAAACACCTACCAAAAAGATTAAGCGGTATTTGTATATGACGTAAATGAGTTGTGCAGTTGTATAGTTATGCAGTTGTGCAGTGGTGTGGAAATGCAGATGGTTCACAGGAGCTAATCATTTATCTTGATAATCAGAGAAATGTGCATATATTCCCTTTTAGTGAGATCAAATCGCCTCACCTGCTCTTTCTGACTTCTTCGTGAAGAAGGTATTCCAAAAATTATTTCTTTTTCAGTATCTTCTCCAGCTCAAACATCTCATCCCGGAATTTAGCAGCTTCAATAAAGTTAAGTTCTGATGCGGCTTTTTCCATTTTCTTTTTGGTATCGGATATAGATTTCTCAAGTGCATCTTTATCCATGTATTGAACAACCGGATCTGCTGCGATATCGGGTTTTATTCTTCCACTGTAATATTCTTTTTTTTCCTTTTCCTTCATCATTTCACCAAGAAGACTTCTTTGAGCCTTGATGATCTGTTGGGGAGTGATGTTTTTCTCCTCATTATACCGCAGTTGCTTTTCCCTCCTTCTGTTGGTTTCATCTATGGTATTCTGCATTGAATTGGTAATCTGATCGGCATACATAATGACTTTGCCATTGAGATTTCGTGCCGCACGTCCTGCTGTCTGGGTTAATGACTTTTGCGACCGTAAGAACCCCTCCTTATCAGCATCAAGAATGGCTACCAGGGAAACTTCCGGGAGATCCAGCCCTTCCCTTAAAAGATTAACACCCACCAGGACATCAAAGCTTCCTTTCCGCAATCCATCCATAATTTCAACCCTCTCAAGAGTGTCAATATCGGAATGGATATACCGGCTTTTTATATTCATTTTTCCCAGATAGGCATTGAGTTCCTCTGCCATTCGTTTGGTTAGTGTTGTTACCAGTATTCTTTCTTTTTTAAGGATTCGTTTCTGAATTTCCCCGATAAGATGATCAATTTGATTCAGGCTGGGGCGAACCTCAATTTCCGGATCCAGCAATCCTGTTGGCCTGATCACCTGTTCTATATAAACCCCTTCGGTTTTCCCGAGTTCATAATCGCCAGGAGTCGCCGAAACATAAATGGTCTGACCGGTAAGCCCTTCAAACTCTTCAAACTTTAGAGGCCGGTTATCAATGGCGGCAGGGAGTCTGAATCCATGTTCAACAAGAGTTTGTTTCCTGGAATGATCTCCACCATACATAGCCCTGATCTGGGGAAGGGTAACATGGCTCTCATCAATGATCGTAATAAAATCTTCCGGAAAATAATCCAGTAAACAGAATGGCCTTGTTCCGGGTTTTCTTCCGTCAAAGTAACGACTATAGTTCTCAATACCAGGACAGTAACCCAATTCTCTGATCATTTCAAGATCATAGTTTACACGCTCATCAATGCGCCTGGCCTCAATAATTTTCCCCACCTCTTTGTAATATTGGATCTGTGCTACCAGATCATCCTGGATTTCACGTATCGCCGATTGTAATCGATTTTTTGCGGTAATGAAGATGTTTGCCGGAAAAATGTGGATATCATCATGACGATCCAGTGTATTTCCATTAACAGGATCTACCGTCAGTATTTCTTCTATTTCATCTCCAAAAAAAACTACTCTGATGGCATGATCTGTATAAGCCAAAAAAATATCCACAGTATCACCGCGTACCCTGAAGTTCCCCTGCCTAAATTCAATTTCATTTCGTGAATACATGGCGTCAACAAGCTTTCGGAGGAATACATTCCTGCTTATAACATCCCCTGTTTTCAGATGAATTGTGCCCGCATGAAAATCTTCAGGATTTCCAATGCCATAGAGACATGATACAGAAGAAACCACAATTACATCTCTTCTTCCTGATAATAGGGCAGATGTGGTACTTAATCTTAATTTTTCAATCTCTTCATTGATGGAAAGATCTTTTTCAATATAAGTATCCGTAACCGGTAAATAGGCTTCAGGTTGATAATAATCGTAATAGGAGACGAAATATTCCACCCGGTTTTCAGGAAAAAACTGCTTAAACTCACCATAAAGCTGTGCTGCCAGTGTTTTATTATGGCTCAATACCAGGGCCGGCCGGTTTATTTCGTTAAGGACATTTGCAATGGTAAAGGTTTTTCCTGAACCCGTAACTCCCAGAAGGGTCTGATATAATTCTCCGTCATTAAGTCCCCTTACCAGAGATTTAATTGCTTCCGGCTGATCACCGGTTGGTTTATAGTCCGAGTCAATCTTGTATTTCATTCTTAAAACACCTCTCAAAAATTTATCCTTCTTCGTCCCTGATTCGAGTACCTATCAAGTTGCGATCGGGATAAGTATTCGAGATCAACCTTGCCCTGTTCTGAAAAACCGGAACATGCAAAGATCTAAATTTGCAGTATCCCTTATGTCGGATAGAGGAATTGTTATTTAAAACCAGGTTGCTATCAGGGCAGCTATCAGACATTTCGCAAGACAATTGGGAGACTATTCTAATGTAAATGTGACATAAACCGGAAGATGATCACTGATGCCTCCATAATAATTTGGGCCTCCAAAACTCCGGGAAGGTACTTTAAATCCTTTATCATTTTCATAAAGCATCCAGTCTTCGCGGAAAATCTTTCCATCTGTATAGTCACAACTGTAAAGTCCTTCCTGGTTTATCAGGTTATACGAGCATACGATTTGATCGAGCATATTCCAGTTCCCACGGAAAAAATACGTTCCTTTATTCGCTATATTGTGCATATCGTAATAAAGATTATATAAATCACCCGGTCCGATATTTTTTCTTTTGTTTCCGGCAAGTAAAACATTTAACATGCTCCTGTTGGTCGGTTCATCATTAAAGTCTCCCATGATAATAAACCGGGGATTGCTTTCCCTGCTTAAAATCAGGTCGATTTTTCTTCTTAGGTTTACAGCACAATACATCCGTTTCGGCTCACTTTCTTTCTGCCCTCCATATCGGGAACTCCAGTGGTTAACGAAGAAATGCATTTTTTGACCATCAGGAACTTTGGCTTCAACATGCAAAATATCTCTGGTTGTAAGGGAAGTGTCAAAAGGAAAATCAATTTGGGTCATGCTAAAGCTCACCGATTTTAGCTCTTCTTTTCGATAGAGAATGGCAACATCAATTCCTCTGGTGTCTGGACTTTCGTCGTGTATTATCTGATAATTGCCTTTTTCCAGGGCTTTTGTTTTTACCAGGTCTTCAAGAACCAGCCGGTTTTCAACTTCAGCGAGCCCAATAACTTCAGGAAGTTCTTTTTTATGAACAGAACTGATCACCCTTGCAATATCCTCAAGCTTTTTATAATATTTTTCTGTATCCCAGTTTTTCTCACTTTCCGGGGTGAACTCTTCATCTTCAAAACCTGGTGCATCCAATGTGTCAAAAAGGTTCTCTACATTATAAAATACGACCGTAAATTCATTTTTATCTTTTTGCCCCTCAAGCTTAAAGGGATAAAGTATAATCAGGAGAACCATTAAATTATATTTCATCATTTTAATGGATATAAGTGTTTTGCTCTAATTTAAACAAATATTTTTCAAAATTATTCAATCTTTTTCTTCTTTTTTTTCGTAAAGTAAAAGAGGAAAATGTGAACAGAAATTATAGATAACAATATTCTGGTGTCGCTGTGTAGTTTCCGGACAGTAAAACTGAGGCTTTGAATTGTTACCGGCAACAAAAGCTGTTTTGTTGAAAAACGGGTAAAAAGCCGATAAATGTAAGATGTTCAAACATTAACTTTATGGATATTACAGGTGCTGAATTGGTAAAACGAATTGCAAAACTGGTGAGACAAAACCAGGATCTCGTTCGTGAGAATGAAAAACTGAGAGAAATGCTCAGGAAAACAACCCGAAAGCTGGAAAATTTGGAGCAGATGCTGGATACTTCCAATTATGATAAACAGAATGCCGGCACCAAATACAATATAAGAGCTTTGTCCACGAAATTTGATATGGCAACGGTTATGTTTGCCTATATTCATGGATTTTCCAAAATAAAAGAAGGGATGGATTCCATCGCTATGATGGATGAACTCGACGAGATCATATTTCAGTTTGATAAGATCCTTAAAAGGCATAATATTGAAAAAATAAAAACCATTGGTGACTCTATCATGGCTGCGGGTGGAATACCCAAAAAGAATATCACCAATCCTATACAGGTTGTTCTGGCAGCACTGGAAATGCAATACTTTTTAAAAGAATATGCCCGGAAAAATGGGAAAAGATCGGAGATCTGGGAAGTGAAAATTGGCATACATACTGGTCCGGTTACAGCTAACTATAATGGTAAGAAAAAAATTACCTATGATATTAAAGGGGATACCGTCAATATGGCGAGCCGGATGCAATCGTATGCTCATAAAGGTGATGTAATAATATCAATTATGACCTATGAATTAATAAAAGAATTCTTTTTTTGCGAATATTTTGGAAAAATGCCCGTTAAATATAAAGAGAACTTACAATTATTCAGCGTATCCTCATTGCGACCGGAATACGCATCACAGAAGGAAGGATGTATGATAAACAGCAAATTTGACACCAAGTTTAAACTGATTCAATTTACCGATATCCAGGAAATTTTACTCGACAAGCTCGAAAAGGAGCTTCCTCCCTATTTGTACTATCATAATGTAAAACATACGGTTGATGTAGTTACCGAAGTCGAATTAATAGGCTGGGCTGAAGGTGTTTCCGATGAGGAGATTTTGTTGTTAAAAACAGCAGCCTTATTCCATGATGCGGGTCATATTATATCTTATGATGACCATGAATTTCACGGGACGGTTATTGCAAAAGAAATTTTACCGAACTATGGTTATTCAAAACAACAGATTGATAGCATATGTGAATTGATCATGGCGACAAAATTGCCTCCTCGTCCGCGAAATCTTCTGGAAGAAATTATGTGCGATGCAGATCTGGATTATCTTGGCAGAAGTGATATGATCCCGGTATCGAATACTTTATACAGCGAACTAAAGGAACAAAATAAGATTAGTTCCATGGAAGAATGGAATAGTCTTCAGATCAAGTTTATATCTGGTCACCAGTATTTTACTGAAACGGCCAGAAGCTTAAGAGAGGTAAACAAACAAAAACAAATTGAACGAATAAAACGAATCCTGGAAAACAGCAATCATGCATTATAATTAACTTTCTCGAGGATTAGTGGGATGGGATGACTTTGTTTTTGCAATATTCCTGCAAGATTCATATGAAACAGAAGATTCTTTCCCATGTGAGATCAAGCTTTTATCTCCTCTTCCATCTGCATGATCTCAATTAAAGAAAAATCAACGTAAAAAATTGTTCCTTCTCCTTTCCTGGAGATGAATCCTGTTTCACCATCCAGAAATTTTGCCAGTCCTTTTGATATGGACAATCCCAGTCCTGTACCATATTTGTATTCTTCCTGATCCTTCTCGTACTTGGTAAAACGCTGGAAAATATAATCCTTTTGTGATTCCGGAATACCGGGTCCGGTATCTTTAACATAAATCCGTAATTTGTCATTAATGAAAGTGTAACCAAGGGTAACCTTCCCTTTAGAGGTGAATTTTAAGGCATTCGCCAGGTAATGATTTATGATCTTCTCCAGTTTTTCTTGATCGGATTCAATAATTAATTCTTCTTTTCTTTCCAAATTCAGAAAGAAGGTGATATTGTTTTCGTGGAATAAGGGACTGTAACTTTTATACAATTGATGCAGGAAGGCATTCAATTCAATTTGAGCATAATAAAATTTTAATTGCTTAGACTCAATGAGTGAAATTTCAATAATGTTATTGAGAAAATTCATGAGATAATTTGCCCTCTCATGTATGATCTTCAGATATTTTATTCTTCTGTTCTTATCCACTTCTTCATTTAACAGGATTTCTGTAAATCCCAGTATTCCATTCATGGGTGTACGAATCTCATGAGACATATTGGCCAGAAAAGCTGTTTTGAGCTTATCCGATTCTTTAGCTTTATTCTTGGCTTCCTTCAGATCGGAAGTGCGCACCTTTAATTTTTTCTCCAGTTCCTGATTCATTCGTTGAACTTTCTTCTTTTCCTGATCCAGCTGTTTTTGAGCAAAGAATTGTTTTCTGAGATTCAATTCATTCAGATAACTGCCCACTATGCCCATGCAATTCGCAGAGAACAGAAAGAAAATAATGGAGGTTTTATGATTTGTTGGAATGTTAGGCAATTTGATTAAAAGGATGCTGATCATGCCAAAAAGTATCCACCCGGAAAGTGAAGCCCAGGTAAATTTAATTTTGAGGAAGATATATCCGAAGAAAAATACCAGTATTATCGCAAGAGAATATAATCGGGAAATCAAGGTATAGCTGGAATCTTCAGCAATGTAAACCATCAGGGTCATGCCTGCCCCTGCAGACAGGAATATCAGATTCATCAGAAACTGATAATACTTGCCGAATTTTGGATTGAAAGAGAAAAAATAGACAAAAAGCATCAGGGGAATAACAATCGAAAACCGGATTAAAAAAAAGTCGCAGAATAAATCCGGAGCGAGATTGTAATCCAAAATAGAAAATATTCCGTACAACAAGATCGCCAGAATCAGGGAAACACGGATATAGGCAACAGAATCATGAAAGGATTTCTCCGTAAACTCTTTTTCTGTTTTTTCATCGAATCGTAAACTAATTAAATCACAAGAAAACCCAGCAGGCAGGGCCAGTATTTTAGGTAAAAATGGATGTACTTTTTTTGTATTTGTATCAGGCGTCTTTTCCACACAATCAGAGATTTTAATCTATATACGTTAACCTTAATTTTAGGTTTAGTTAATAATCAGGTAATTTTTCAAACATAATAATAACTGATTGTGAAGCACAATATTATTATAATCAGGAAAAGATTTTACCATTGGGAAGTGATAGCAAATAAATGGGTATATTCTGGAATCGTTCTTAGCCTTTTCCCACCTGATGCCATATATTGATTACAGAGGTTAAGACAGGGGTATTAATAATAAATTATATAAATTATTATTGGTTTTTGGGGCTTTTTTGTATTTTTACATCCGCATTACAAATCGGGGTGTGGCGCAGTTGGCTAGCGTACATGCATGGGGTGCATGTGGTCGCCCGTTCGAGTCGGGCCACCCCGACAAAAGCAATGTGAGAGTGAGGGTGAGAATGATTTAGGGGAAATTTACCCTGCCGGGTATTGCTTTCTCTCACTTAACAGAATTGAAGCTCCTTCCTGTTTTTCCGGGGAGGAGTTTTTCTTTCTCCAAAATCAGCGCACCTGGCTGGCGTATCCCGATATGGATATGGATCGGGATGGTCGCCTAGCTCGTAAACCAAAAAAGACTCCTTTCGGAGCCCTTCTACTAATAACCATTAAATTAAAAAAATGTATTTAGCTGTCTATGAAAAGATTGTAGTGTAAATTAAAATTTCATCATCCATCCTTCAAGTGTCAGCTCTTCTTTCTGGAAATTATCTGTTGCATTATTAGCGGCGAAAGGTTTCATCATCCATTCTTCAAAGCTTAATTCCATTTCCAGTTCTTCGATTTCAAATGGTTCCATCATCCATTCTTTGAATTCCATCTTTTTGCCAATTGCCATTTCAGCGTTAAAAGATTCGGTCTCAACCATCCAGGTTTCAAGCTTCAATTCTTCTTCATAAAACATTTCCTCAAATGAAAACTCATTTATGCTTACCATCCAGGTTTCTAGCTCAAGATTTGTTTCTGTTGCGGAACTGAATCTTTCAGCAACTTTTTCAGTCCTTGCTTTGGCTGATTTTATTTTTTTTTCATTTTTCTTCCCATCTGCGTATGCATTTAGAGTTGAAACTATAATTGCCAGTGCTATTATGATATGTAAAATATTTCTTTTCATGACTTTTTATTTTTTACCTGTTCAACGTTTCTGTTTAGTTAATGTCAATACGCGCGCCAAAATATGTAAAGATCATAAAAACAGATACATACAGAGGTTTTAGGCGATTAAATTTATGGTTAAAACTGAACGGTTTCGTGACAGAAGTGTACGGAAACGAACGAATAAAAGACAAAGATGTCTTAAAAATCATTAATATTGAGCAAATGTCTATTTTGCGTTCCCCCGCAAAAGAACAGGGCAGGCTTTGATCTCGAACATTGAGGCTGTCTAAAAAGGTAAAATTTATTTATCTAATCTTTCAAATTGAAAGTAAT
>CAZQOV010000061.1:0-17483 GCA_964595055.1 uncultured Bacteroidaceae bacterium
ATGATACCTGTTCTCAGGGAGGAAAGATCGAACATGCTGAACATGGGGTGATTCAATTCGGCTATAAACATTGTAGGGACTCCGTACAATGCTGTGCATCTCTCTTTTTGGACAGAAGCGAGAACCAGCAGGGGATCGAAACTTTCCACCATAACCATGCTTGCCCCGTGGGCCAGAACAGCACAAACTGCTAATACACATCCAAAGCAGTGAAAGAGGGGAACACAAACACAGAGCCTGTCTTCCTCGGTATAATTCATACACTCCCCGGTGGTGTATCCATTATTAAGAATGTTATGATGTGTTAGCATGACACCTTTGGGAAATCCTGTTGTTCCCGAGGTAAATTGCATGTTCACCACATCGTGGCACTTTACGTTTGCTTTTGCTTTTGTGAGTTCTTTATCATCGAGCTGTGCCCCAAGCAGAAGAAGTTCCTGTGACGAGTACATTCCCCTGTGTTTTTCAGGACCTATAAAGATTACATTTTTTAAGCGGGGAAATTTCTCTGATTTCAGGTTCCCTCTTTCACATTCCCTGAGTTCGGGGATGAGTTCATATACCATGCTCACGTAGTCGCTATCGCGAAAGCCATTAATCAGGCAAAGCGTTTTGATGTCTGAATTTTTCACCAGGTATTCAAGTTCATGCAGGCGATAATTTGTATTGATAGTGACAAGGACAACTCCTATCTTTGCGGTTGCAAACATAAAGGTGAGCCAGTCTGGCACATTGGTTGCCCATACCCCCAGTTTATCACCCGGTTTCATGCCAATTTCCAGTAGCGCCTTTGCCATATTATCCACCCCTTTGTTGAAGGTGGCGTAAGAAAACCTGAGATCCCTGTCGGGGTAAACCATAAAATCTTTTTCAGGCGTTTTTTCTGCCCATAGTTCGAGGTATTGTCCCAGTGTTTTTTCTGTCAGTTCCATAAGCAAGAATTAAAAGGGTGCATAAACTACAGCGAGGACTTTTGCGGAAGATTCACCCTTGCAATGAACATTATGTTTTACAACGGAATCATAATAGATACTGTCTCCGGCCGACAGAACATAGCTTTCCTTTCCGTAGCTGATCTCTATTTTTCCCTCGAGTACGTATATAAATTCTTCACCTTCATGACTTGAAAACACATAGTTCTCTTCCTTTACAGGCTGTACATCAACAATGAAGGGTTCCATGTGCCTTCCCGATTTATCTTTAGCCAGTGAAACAAAATCCATATGAGCATGAGAAGAGGAGGTTTTGCTGGAAAAGCTTTTTGCTTTCTTTTCCTGATCTTTACGGGTAACTACAGGTCCCTGTACTACCGTATCATCCAGAAAGGTCCCTAACCTAACACCCATAACTCTGGCAATTTTTATAAGCGGAGTTAGGGAAGGAAGCTCAGTTCCGTTTTCAACAGATTCCAGCATTTCCTCTGTCATATTTGTTTTTTTTGCCAGTTCAGCCAGCGATAAATCTTTCATCTGGCGGATGTTTTTGATTTTTTCACCTGTATTTTTTGTCATTGTTAAAAAGGATTAGTTGGAACAAAATTATACTTATCAGGGAAAAATGTGTTATAGAACAGTAATTTTTAAAGGCTCAAAATAGGAGGAGGCGGTTTAAAAAGGTAAGATTGATTAATCTAAAGTGCGCATGGTGACCCCTCTGTGAAAACCCGAAAGAGGATTAATTAAGAAAGATCTCCCAACCCCGTATCATGACCTGTCATCCTGACGACCACGCCGGGGAACGAGGCGGGAGAGGAAGGATTTAACCCGGGGATTTAGGGAGACTCTGTAATTGCAACTTAAAGCAGGCGATTACTCTCTTAATGGACTTTTTAGACACTCCTTTTCCTGACAAGCCCAGCCAGATCCTCCAGCACCAAATACAAACTCGGCACAATCACCAGAATAATCCCGGTAGCAAATATGATCCCGAATCCAAGGGAGATGGCCATGGGAATGAGGTAATATGCCTGCCGGGAAGTTTCGAGGATGATGGGTGTAAGACCTCCGAAAGTGGTGAGGGTGGTGAGGATGATGGGGCGAAAACGACGTATTCCGGCATCATGTATGGCTTCGAATGCTGTTTTTTCATCCCGGTTTTTATTGGCATGGTCAACCATGATCAGGGCATCGTTTACTACCACTCCCGACAGGGCGATGATTCCCATCAGGCTGATGAGGGAGAGGTCGTATCCCAGCAAAATATGACCGATTACCGCTCCAAACAGTCCGAAAGGAATAGCCATAAGCACAATCAAGGGCTGGAAATAACTGCTAAAGGCGATTGCCAGGAGGGCATAAATGATCATCAATGCAAGGGCAAATCCGCCCCAGAGGGCCTGTGTCGATTCGCGCATTTCTGCCTGAGTACCCTCGAAGCTCCATGTGATGCCCGGGTAATCGGCTCTCAATTGGGGAAGGACATCTTTACGGATCGATTCGACAACCCTTGTAACGGCACTTGCCGGTTCAACATCCATACCCACAGTTATTACCCTTCGTCCATTTCTTCTGTTAATGGAAGTAAATGCTTCTTCTTCTGTTACTGTGGCTATATCAAGTAAAGGTACTTCAGTGCCATCAGGTGCACGGATAATAAACTCTTCCAGATGATGGATATCCTGTCGTTCTTCAAGCGGCAGCTTTACCCTTACTTCAATTTCATTAATTCCCCTGAGCTGGCGCATGGCAAGTGCCCCGTAAAAAGCATCCCTTACCTGCCGGCCTACTTCGGTGGGGGTTAGGCCAAGGTTACGGCCTTCGGGAAGAAGTTTAAAGTCAAATTGAGTTTTCCCTTTATTATAATTATCATTTATGTCACGGGTTGCCTCATATTCTTCCATTGTAGCGAAAAAATCTTCAGATGCTTTTTCCAGCACGGCAATATCGGTGTGACTCAGGTCCACACTTATGTCCTGCTGCCAGCCTCCCGGGCCTCTTTCTGCTTCAAAGGTTATTTGATCAACACCCTCAATATCTCCAATCTCGTCCCGCCATAATTCGATGACTTCCTGGGCGGTCATATCGCGCTCGTCAGGCGGCTTCATAACAATTTCAACATCGATGAAATTCTGTCCTCTTACATTGGTCTTGATCCCTTCGGCTACTTCATAAAGATTATGTTCTTCAAACATCCGGTGGGTGGATTCTGTAATTTCATTGGCCACTTTTGCGGCCTGTTGTGGTGTGGTGCTAACCGGGAGAGTAACTCCGGCCTCAATCTCGTCTGCAGAAACCTCCGGCATCATAATGATTCCCATGTGATCGCTATAGGCATAACCTCCGACGATTACCACTGATGCAATTGCCACACTCAGTGTAATGTATCGATGCCGGAGGCAAATTTCCAGAAAAGGCCGGTAATAGTGGTCAGTAAAAAATTCAAATTTCCCGGCAAAGGCTTTTTGAAAGCGGGTAATATAATCAGTTATTTTGGATTTTTTCTTCTTTGACCTGTGCGACAGGTGGGCAGGAAGAATGAAAAGGGCTTCAAAGAGGGAAACGAACAGGATCACAATAACTACAGCAGGAAGCGGCCACCAGAATTTCCCGGTAGTTCCGGGTAAAAAAAGCAGAGGGATGAATGCAATAATGTTGGTCAGAATACTGAATATTACAGGATTGGCTATGTCTTTCACTCCTGCTGTTGCTGCCTCCAACGGACCCATGCCTCTTTGCCGGTATTCAAATATATTTTCCCCTACAACTATGGCATCATCTACTACGATTCCCAGGGCCACAAGAAACCCGAACATGGAAATCATATTTATGCTTACACCTATGAAGTCCAGGAAAACTATCCCTCCGATAAATGATATGGCCATTCCCATCATTACCCAGAAGGCCAGATGATATTCGAGAAAAAGGGTAAGGATGAATAATACGATGATGATAGCCAGAATCCCATTTTCTGAAAGAAGAGACAAACGTTCTTCATAGTCTTCTGCATGATTGCTGTCAATTCTCACATTTACTCCAGGGGGAACAGATTCCCGGAATTCTTCCAGGACCCTCTGGGTGGTTTCTGCTATATCGAGGGGCGACTGGTCTCCGATGCGAAATATTTGAACTTCTACCGAAGGTTGACGGTTAAACTGACCATGAAAGCCGGTTTCTTCGAATCCATCGGTAATTTCTGAAATATCCCTGAGCAAAACGGGGCTTCCTGTCCGGGAAGGGATCAACTCGATCTTTCCAAATTCTTCAGCCCATTGTTTTCTTTCCTTCATGCGCAGAAGAATTTCTCCGGACATTGTCTCTACCGCACCTGCAGGGATATCGTCACTGGATTCACGGATAATATCGGCAATCTGACCCAGGGTAAGATTATACGCTATTAATTTTTGTCTGGATATTTCCACATGGGTTACATAATCCGGAACATTTCCGATTTCCACCTGGGTAATATTTTCTTCGTTTAATAAACGATCACGCAGCTGTTCCGCAAGTTTTCTCAGTGTCCAGATATCCACATCTCCATAAATGCCGATTTCCATAACATCCTGCTGCTGAGCTTGCAAAGTCACTTCCGGTTCTTCAATATCATCCGGAAAGGTTCGTATCCGGTTCACGGTCTGGTCAATTTCCTGGAAAGCTTTCATCCGGTCTACGCTGGATATCAGCTCAATATTCACGGTGCCAGATCCTTCCCTGGCAACAGAGGTGATTTCCCTGATCCCCTGTACACCCCTTACGGCTTCTTCAACCGGCATCAATATTCCTCTTTCAACCTCTTCAGGTGCAGCACCGGGATATACCACGCTTACTTCAACAATATCCAGTTGAAATTGAGGGAATACCTCCTTTTGAATGGTCACCATCGTCCAGGCACCCCCACCGAGCAGGATGATCATGAGCAAGTTGGCAATTATTGAATTCCGGGCCATGAAAGCCAGAGGGCCTGATTGATTATTTAAGGCAGAATTATTTTGGTCGTTATTTTTGTTCATGGATTGTCGTTATTATTCCTCGTCTTCTAACGCTATATCCTGTGAATCCCCATTATTTTCTTCAGTTCGCAGACTTACCCCTTCTGCTACTGTGGTAAGATTACTGGTAACAATTTTTTCTCCTTCTTCCAATCCTTCACTGATGTATGCATATCTGGCATCCTGAAACCTTATTTTTATGTTTTTTATATTCAAGGTATCTCCTTCCATTACCCAGACGGTATTGTTTTTCCGGGTATAATCCCGGTTCAGGCGCACCACATTTTTCAAATCGTTTCCTGTAATAATCACTTCCACAAATGATCCGATAATGAGAGGCGGCAGGTCTTCCTGTACTTCTGAGCCGGCAAGCGGATCGGGAACTGTGATCAGAATACGGGCCAGGCGGGTTTGATTTTCCAGAGCGCCAATAAGCCGGTATACATATCCGGTTCGGAAATGGTTGTCCTCACGGGCGGTATGATTCCGGATCTTGACTTCCGAACCCTGAGGCTTATCCTTATCCGGGAAGGATATCCTTGGAAGTTTCGAAACAGGCACTGTCGCCACTATCCAGTATTCATCTATTCCCACCAGTCTTCCCAGGTTATCACCCGGAGCTACCTGCGATCCAGTGTTGACCATCCGGCTTACAATATGCGCATCGAAGGGAGCACGGATCGTTGTTCTTTTTAATTCCAGTTCAGCCTGGTCAACCGCTGCCCTTGCCGCATCCACCCTTGCCTGTATGGCATTTAACTGAGGCTCACGTAAAACCAGTGCCCTTTTTTCGGCTGATAAGGAATCCTGTACAAGTTTAAAGTCGCTTTTCGCCACTTCCTGACGGCCTTTTTCAATGTTCAGGTCAGCAACTGCCTGCTGCAGTTCACTCCTCCGAAGGGCAAGGGCATTTTTATAATCAGAAGGATCGATCCTGATAAGCACTTCCCCTCTGTTTACGTATCCCCCGGGAGTGAATGCCGGTGAACGTTCTATGATCTCACCGCTTACTCTCGGGCTCAACATTACTTCCTGTGCCGGCTCTACCGTTCCTGTGGCTATGATCCCGGGTTTAAACGTTCCCTTTTCTGCCTCGATAACCTCTACCAGCATGGCGGTGACCCTTGTAGCTCCTTCACGTTTAGCTTCCGGTTCGGTAAGAAGGATAATGACCGTGATCCCAGCTGCCACCAGAAGGATTATGCTACTTATTAAGAATGTTTTTTTTCGATTCATTCCAATATGTTGTTTATTTATCGGTTGGGTTGGAAACATTTATACCGGCAATATCCGGTTCGAATCCACCGGCAAGTGCCCGGTATAATGCCACTCTGTATTCTATCAGTTCCCGTTTTGCAGACAATAGATCTCGCCGGAGCTGTTGTTCCTGTTCAAGAGCCGTAAGCACATCCAGGTAATCACTCATTCCGTTGAAATAGGACACCCTGAGCTGTTCGTAACTGATCTTTGCCAACTCATGTTGTTTTTGAATGCTGGCAATGCTTTCTCTTTGTTTTAATTCTCTTATCAGGGCATCTTCCACCTCCCGGAAAGCGATCAATACCGTTTGACCGTATTCATAGAGTCGCTGATTTTTGACGGCTTCGTTCCGGTCCGCTTCGGCCTGCAACTCACCTCCATAAAAAAGGGGGGCCAGCAGACTCCCTGAAAATGACCCTGCCCAGTCACGAAAGAGTTGTTCTGCACTGCCACTGGTAGAAATTTGGGCAGTAAAACTGATTCGCGGATATCGCGCACTCATTGCTGATGCCAGATCCATGTCGGCTGCATATAGTCGAAATAAAGCACTTTGAATATCAGGTCTGCGCTTCACCAGCTCTAAGGGCAGTCCGGTTTTCGGCAGGGCAGGTAGTTCAGGAAGAAATATATCTGTGGCAACTACACTATCCCCGGGAGTTTTTCCGGAAAGCACTGCGAGCTGATGTTTATAAAGCCATAGCTGTGTTTCACGAAAAATAACCTGTTCACGCGAAGCTTCCAGCAACTGCTCCTGCCGAAAAATGTCCACGCTTCGTGTTTGTCCGTTACCATAGCGAGCCCGGATGAGTTCCAGGACTTTTTCATTTGTTTCGGCCTGTTCATAAGCTATTTCAAGTTGCTGCCGGGCTTCGGCCAGACGATACCAGGCAAGGGTTAACTCTGCTGAGAGGGTAAGTGCAGCGGTCCGGAAATCATTCAAAGAAGCTTCCGTGCGATACTCTTCGGCTTCTATATCATAGCGTATTCTTCCCCAGAGGTCAAGCTCATAATCTGCTGTAAAACCTAACCACATATTGTCATTTACCTCAAATGCGGTCTGTCCGCTTCCTGTTTCTCCCCGCAGACTAGCGAATAGTTCGGGGAATAAGGAAGCCGATTCCCGATCAAACACCTTTCTGGCTTCGACCAGGCGGTACCATGCGGTTTTCAGATTTAAATTTGTGCTCATGGCAGTATCTATGGCAGCATTGAGAGCGCTATCATCAAAAGAGGTCCACCAGTGATCAGGAATGTTATCGGTGCCCGAAGCAGAGAATGATTCTGGTGGTTCCACGGGTAGTTCCACGGTGGATTTTTTTAGCGAACAACTGTTGAGCATTGCAATCACCAGAGAACCGGTTATTAAGGTTCCCATGTATAAATTCAAGGATTTCTGCAAGAACAATGGAACGATATTGATCATGTATTTTCTATCTGTTTGGCTAAATGTAATTAATTAACAAGATTCCGGGGTTGAAGTTCAAGGGGGTCACAGGGGAATATTTGAATCGCAGGGCGTTTTTGAGTCGCTGTGCTCCTGGTAGGACACGGAGGGGATTTTTCACAACTTGTCCCGCCTATCGGGAGAAGACCAAAGGCCCTGAGGGAATCTGGTATGGTAGTTATCTTTTGAAGATGAAGAAGAGAGGGGGTTCTCCCTCAAGCGTTTTTGCTGCGCAAAATGCTTTCAGTCGAAATGACACGGGATTTTTGAGAACGGAGCGGATTGTCAATTGAATTGCCAGTAAAAGCGATACCCGAAAAATGGGGGTGACAAAAGCCCTGGTTCATTGTTCACTCATTTCTTCTCCCATAGCGCTACTCAGGGAATCTTTTATTTTGGTTGAAGGTCTGAGGATGAGCCTTATTCCCTTATCGTAGGTAAAATAATTCCATACCCAGTTGGCGAAAACCACTGCTTTATTTCTGAAGCCAACAAGGAACAGCAGATGTACAAGCATCCAAACGAACCAGCCGATAATACCTTTCAGATGCAATCCTCCCGAGAAATCTGCTACTGCTTTATTACGACCTATGGTAGCAAGAACGCCTTTATTCCTGTATTGAAACTCTTTTTTCTCTTTTTGTTTGGCCATCCGGTTGAAGTTTTTTGCCAGCTGTTTTCCCTGCTGGATGGCCGGCTGAGCAAGACCGGGAAGCCCTTCCGGATATTTTTCAGTTTTCATAAAGGCCATATCTCCAATGGCATAAATATTATCATATACCTTTTGTTGTTTTGCATCCTGATAAACATTATTGAAACCATTGACCAGGAGCTTTCCTTTTTCAATGCTCTTATCCGGAAAACCTTCCACAATATTTGCCTTTACACCTGCCGCCCAGATCAATGTGCCTGCTTTGATCTCTCTGCCGTTACTTAATTTTACTGTTTCTCCGTCATAATCATCGGTCAGACATTCCAGGGTAATTTCCACGCCCATTTTTTCCAGGTATTTATGTGCCATGTTCCCTGATTTTTTCGACATGCCCGGTAAGACTCTTTGTAAGCCTTCCACGAGATGGATTTTCATTTGTGAGAAGTCGAGACCCGGATAATCTTTTGGAAGTACATGATTTTTAAGCTCGGCCAGGGCACCACAGAGTTCCACTCCTGTAGGTCCTGCACCCACAATGATAAAGTTCATACCGGTACTGATTTTCCCGGGATCACTTTCCATTTCCAGTTTTTCGAGTATCTGAAAAATATGGCTTCTTAAATCAAGGGCGTGGGTGACCTGTTTTAGTGGAAGGGAATGGAGAGCGATATTCTCATTATGAAAAAAATTGATTTTTGAACCGGTTGCGAGTATAAGGTGATCAAAAGTCAGCTTCCCCGCTGAAGTGTGAACGGCATTGTTTTCCGTACTTACCCGCTCAACTTTCAACATGCGGAAATAAATATTTCTTTTTCTGTTCAATATTTTTCTTAGCGGTCCTGCCACAGAATCCGGTTCCAAACCTGCCGTTGCCACCTGGTAAAGCAAAGGTTGAAAGGTGTGATAGTTATAGCGGTCCAGCAGGACAATCTGAAAATGCTTTTCATCCAGTTTTTTCAAAAAGTTTAATCCTCCAAACCCTCCTCCAATGATTACTACTCTCGGTTTTTGGGATTCTGGTATGCCAAGATTGTTTTCTATCTTCTCAATCATAAGATTATTTTCTTTCACGGATTATAAAAAAATCATTATCTGTTCTATTCAGCTCCTGAAGTTTAAAAATGGTAAATATATACTCTGCAGATAATGGTTCATTCCTTTTGTAGTTCCGCTATTTTTTGTGATAATGTATTCTCATCCGTGTTTGGTTAAATGCAATTTGTCAATTTCCTTCGCCCGCCTCTTCAGCTTATGGAGGTGAGGACAAGGCCCGCATAATCAAAGAATACGACTTTTTGTTTTTGACACCACTCTAGCTTATCTTCTTCAAATCCTTTTCAGTAAACCCATCCGGATTTTCATTGGTAACATCCCGTGAATTATAGTAATACAACTGGCCACTGGTGCTGAAGATCATCTCGAAACATTTGCCGGCGGCGGTTCCTTCTTCCGGACCTACATGGAAAAGGAAAAGGGTATTTTCAGCATCGGCTTTGAGCTTTTCACGCATCTCATCGGTAGATATGAGTTTGAAATTATAGTCATATACATTACGGATTTCACTCTCTGTATCCACTTCCGGAGCCATCATATCCTTATTGAGCAAAAGAACTTTATCTTTAAATTTTTTGCCCCGGTTGTAATATTTGAGTCCGCAGAGCTTGATCCAGAACCTTTTATCATCCAGCACCCTTACCTGTATTTGCATAAATTGCACAATGGCAGGAATGGCGTAGTCAAATTCGGCTCCCTCATCACCGGCATAGGATAGGGGTATGCTTGCAAATTGAGGCATTTTATTAATGTCGTCCGATGGATCGGCAAGCACCAGGGAAATGAAATTATAGCCTACCCCTTTGGGATCTTTTTCATATTCACCCCGGGTAAACATGATAAAAGAATACCTGGTATTATGCCTGCGATTCTCAAATTCATCCTGATCGATGAATTCATAGTCAGTGAGTGTCCAGTATTCCTCCATAGCATTTTTAACGGGAATGGAATACGCCATCCAGGCTTCCTCGATCACCACACAGGTGGTAGAATTCCGGAAGAGCCCGATTTCCATTTTGTTTGCGAAGGGAGGTTTCGCAAATGCCGTCAGCGAAGTTAGAATTAGCAAAGAGATGGATAACAATATTTTTGATTTTCCTGTTAGGGTTGGGCTTTTTGGAGCTTTTTTATTGTCAGATGTCTTCATGATTTTCAATTTATGGTATGATTATATTCAGCTAACAGATGGGGTGGGAAAGTGTTGAGGGGTATGGGTTGAAGGGTTTATGGTTCCCGCCTGCCAACGCGTTGGCCTATGCTTCGGCGGGCAGGTATGGGTTTAAGGGTTTATGGGTTTAATCGTTTAATTGTTTAAGGGTTTAAGGGATAGTTTAACTGTTTAGCTTTATTGTGCTCCCTTTCTATCGCTTTTCTCAATTCAATACCTACGATTATTATTGTGGCGATAATGCCTGCCATTGCGAGTTTTTGAAAAAGATGCCGGGCCGAGTTTCCGGTGAAATACAGAAAAGCATAGGGCAGGACAGTGCCGTTTAGCAATAACTGGTAAGAGAAAAATCTTTGGATGCCAATAACAGGGCGTAATTCCCGAAGCCTGGATATGGAAAATATCCAAAGTGAGCCAAAAACTATGATCACTCCGAGTACATGGATGATATTAAAGAGGTCAGCCGGTGCGATCATTAGCAGAAAACCCAGGCCACAAACCTTAAATATCCGGCTGTTATAGCGACCTCTCAACTTTTTCTCTATTCGAAAGCAGGTTATGGCACTGAAAATAAGTCCACCGGCAAAAATAATCCCGGATAATATATTTAATTCACCTTCATAAGTCCAAAACCTGCCAAGGTCACTGTAAGGATCATCGATTAATGAGAATGAGTCCCCAAAAGTGAGTATCCCAAGCATAAAGGTTACAATAATGGTTGTGGTAAGTATAGAAAAATAGCGGTTAAGATTCTTTAATCTTAATAATTCCTCTTCCTGATTGTATTTTGTATGTTGCATTTTCCCAGCTTTCTGATTATTACATCAAAAAGTTTACCAAAGATGAAACAGATGTTTTATACGGATCCCAACCTGGCATTTATATTAAATATTCGATCGCTGAATGACAATGGATGCAGGTCATGCCGTTTGAAGGAGCTGAAAAACAGAAAAGCCGGGAGAGTCGGATTACTGCTAATTTCTTGATTTTTGTCCGGGGATGGATTAACTTATGGAAATATGATGTTTTAAATGTTGCACATCAAATAAGAAAGGAGTCTGTCATGAAAAGAAGCCTCAAGGAACTTATGCATTGTAAAGTAAAAGCAAAAGATGGACCTGTTGGGAAAATAAAAGATTTTCTGTTTGATCAGAAAGCCTGGATCATCCGATACATTGATGCTGATTTTGGCAATTGGTTTGCCACCGACAGAGTACTTATCCCGGTCATTTTTCTTGATGATTTCGATGAAAGGGAAAAATGCTTTCCGGTGCGTTTAAGCAAAGAAATGATTGAAAGCGGTCCTCATATTGAGGATCACATGCCTGTTTCAAGGGAGTATGAAACCCGGCTGGCATCTCATTATGATCTTCAACCCTATTGGCCTTTTACCTATTTCTCACCGGTAACAGGCGCGGTGTATTTTCCGTCCCGTCCTCTGAGTGTTCCCACGTTCGATGTTAATGAGAGTGATATGCAGACCAATCTGAGAAGTTTTCGGGAGATCAAAGGATACAGGGTTTATGCGACAGGAAAAGATGTGGGATCTATTGCAGATCTTTACATAGACGATAGGGATTGTCAGATCGTTTACGGTTTAATCGATATTTCCAATTGGTTTGCTCCGGGGAAAAAAATCCTTCTCTCTGTTGAAGGCATGGAGCAAATCAGTTATTTAGATCATGTAATTCATATTTCGGTGAGCCCCGGTAAGCTCGATGAAGCACCAGAGTTTCAAAAGTATGGAAAACTAAGCGAAACAAAGGAAAGAAGGCTTTATGATTATTTCAGTTGGGGGATGGTAACCTAAGGGTACTTCCAGTGGCTTTTTCTTGTTGAATAACCTGCTTTTTTTAATCCTCTCTTGTGTTTGACTTTACTAAACATTTCTCCTTTTCATTGGTTAGCTTAACAAAGGATGTAATGATAAAGGCATTTAAAACAAGGCTTTTCAAGTATAAAATAACAAAATTAACCTTTATAAATGGTTGCCGGACTATCCTTTTTCCGGTTGCCGGAAAGGAGAAATATGAAACCCCTAATTATGAACTCGATTCGACTTATATTGATTTTTGTATTGTTTTTTTCTGTCCCCCGGATTTATGCTCAAGGGTATACCAGCATTGAAGATGTGGATATCTTGGAGCAACAAAGAGAGGTGCTAAAACAAAATTATGAACATGAAATTGATGAACTGGAGGTCCTTGGAGGATACCGGATTGATGAGATCCATACCATGATCGCCTATAAAAAAGACGGCATCTATCATGAAGCCGTGCTGAATTCTGAGCGTAAAGAGATGATGTTGGTGAGCATAGCTGCGGAGATCCCTGTTGAGGATCTTCCGGATGTGGTAATGAACGCTTTCCGGGATAGCGAATACGCTGATAAGGAAATTTTAAAGTCCTTCAGGGTTTACACTCCCTATGGGGAGGATTTTATCCGCATTGATGTGGAAGACAAGGACGAGACGAAAAAGATTTATTTTAATGAACTGGGGGTAATTCAGAAAGATCCATATTAATTCTGCTGGTTATAAGAAATGAATTTTTTTTAGCAGGACTAAAACCCAAATACAATGAAACAAAGTTTAAAAAACGTAAAGGAATTTTCCATCAGGGCAAAAGATGGAAAAAAAGGCAAGGTCAAAGATTTTTTATTCGATGAAGAAGCCTGGATTATCAGGTATCTGCATGGAGATTTTGGCAACTGGCTGAAAAGCAAAAAGATTTTGCTTCCCAGGGTGTTTCTGGGAAAACCTGAATGGGAAGAGGAGGTTTTTCCGGTGGAAATTACCTCCGATATGATAGAAAAGGGCCCGGATATTGATGACCATATGCCGGTTTCGAGAGAGTATGAGGCGGAACTTATGAAGTTTTATAATCTTGATCCTTATTGGCCTTATACCTATACTGGTACTGCGGGTGGAGGTTTGTTCTTTCCCCCACGTCCTCTGGTACCCCCAAAAGGCGAAGATATTGAGGTAAAAACTAAATTGCGAAGCTTTAAAGAGGTGAAAGGCTATGCTATAAGAACCAAAGATGAAAAAATAGGCAAGGTGGATGATTTGATATTTGACGATGAAGATTGGCAAATCGTCTACCTGGTGGTGGAGTTTACCAGCTGGCTTACAACCAGCAAAAAAGTATTGATCTCTATCGAGTGGCTCGAAGAGATAAGTTATGTTGATCAGGCAGTCAGAATTTCCATGACCCCGGAGAAGCTTAAAAAAGCCCCTCAATATGATCCTGATGTTGCCCTAAGCCACGAAGAAGAGAAAAAACTGTATGATTTTTACAGTTGGGGTATGACAAAATAAAATATTTTTTTCGTATTAACCTTATATAAGCCCATGGTGTTAACCTATGGGTTTTTTTATTTCTTTGGCTTTTCCGTTTATAATATCCCCCCGTTTTAAGAACCATACAGGCATATTTATGGTAGGATCGAAGATTTCCCGGTAGATCTCAAAACCTACATAATGATAGAGTTTTAATACTTTCTCAACAGTAGTTTCTATCAAAACCGGAAGATCGTGCTTTTCGGACTGAGCAAAAAGATGATCCCGGATGTCGGCAAGTCCTCTTAAGCCAGGTTTTTCAGGATCACTACCCAGAACCCAGACATAAAGATAATCGGGAATATCCGGACGTAATCTTCTGACATAGTTTTCTCTTTTCATAGTGCTGATGGCTTTTTCCGGACGTATACACAACAGAAACATACGAAAATACCGAAGGTAATCCGAAAAGCTTTGTCGGTATTGTTTTTTTCTGTAATAAAAGATTACTGTGGATTTGTCTTCAGATAGATAAATCCCATCAAATTTCTTTATCAGATGATATGCGTAAGTGGCCATTATTCTGAGTCTTTTTTCTTTTTTCCCTTTTCTCATTATAGCCATTAGCCGATGACTTTCAGAGAAAGCCCTGGCCACAATCCGGATGATGATTTCTTTATCGCTCTTGTCCAAAACAGTTTATTTTGCATTGTTCTGTAAAAAAAGGATTTTTTTGTTCATTTACCAAAAAGTATTTTTCATCAATCCGTGCTTTTTCTTTTCTCTATCCGTAAAAAATTAACGTTTTCTTAACTGACTCATGGTTTTGATTGTTTACATTTGTCATAAACTGACCCATAGTCATGTAATTTATTTTTATGGGAATAAAGGAAAGAAAGGAAAGAGAAAAGAGACAGCGAAAACAGCTTATCCTGAACGCAGCCCAGAAATTATTTTTTTCCAAAGGACTGGTTAATACTACCATGGATGATATTGCGAATGAAGCTGAACTGGCAAAAGGTACGCTTTATTTGTATTTCAGAAGTAAAGAAGATATCCAGTATGAAGTATCATTACGGGGAACTGAACTGCTTAAAAAAGCCCTGCAGGATAACATCGGAGAGAAGCTTTCAGGACTGGAAAACCTCTTGCGAATGGGTTGGGCGTTCATAGAATTTTCCCGGAAAGAAAAAGACTTTTTCAATTTGTTCCTGTATTTTCAAAACATCGATTTTAAAGCATTGGGGATCCCAAAGGAAAAGGTTGAGGAATATTTCCTTCTCTATTCTCCCTTTAAAATGCTTATTGACCTGGTGGAAAGAGGTATTCAGGATGGCAGCTTAAGGAGTGATCTTCCGGCCAGGGATACCGCAACAACTTTATGGTCGAACATAATGGGTTTACTCATTGTTCAGCAGTTTAATCATGAAATTTATGAGATTTTCGATGTAGACAGGGAAAAGATATTACAAACCAATTTTGAAATACTGTTGAACGGGGTGAAAAATAAAGATCAATAAGAAATAAAAACGCTCAGGAATGAGAAAGTGTTGGATATACATATGGATAGCAGGATTTGCAGGACAAGTTTTATGTGCCCAGCAGCAGGCAGAAAGTGTTCTTGAGGACTATATACAAACAGGAATTGAAAACAATTTAAGCCTTAAACAAAGAGAATCGGATTGGAAGGAGGCCAGTATGCGACTGCAACAGGCAAAAGGGCTTTTTTATCCTGATATAAGTTTGAATGCCCGTTATTCCGTTGCTGATGGGGGAAGGATTATCGAATTTCCCGTTGGAGATCTATTAAATCCGGTTTATTCCACACTGAATACGCTTACATCCAGCAACAGATTTCCTTTAATTGATAATGAAGAGTTCCCTTTTTTACGTCCAACCGAGCATGAAACCAAATTAAGGCTTGTCCAACCGCTTTTTAATACCGATATTTTCTACAACAAGAAGATTAGTGAAAATAACCTGGATATAAAATATACTGATATACAGCGCTATAAACGGTCTCTTGTATTTGAAATCAAACAGGCCTATTTCAATTATTTGAAGGCGGTAGAACTTCTACACCTGCTTGAAGGTACAATGCCGGTATTAAAGGAAAACCTGAGGGTGAATACCCGGCTTTTTGAGAACAATAAGGTTACCAGAGATGTTCTGTTGCGGTCTGAGTCTGAAATCTCCGGCCTTGAAGAGAATATTGCTGCGGCCAGGGGGAGTCTGAAAGTTGCCAGGGCTTACTTTAATTTTTTGCTCAATCGACCGCTTGATGAAGCGATAGCTACTGATTTTCCAGAAGTTCCTGTAATGGTTTCTGATCTGGATGTATATATGAATACTGCCATGGAAAACAGTGAAGAACTTAAAAAGCTGGAACAGTATTCAGAACTTGCTGAAAACAATTTGAGTAGAAATCGTACAGGGCGTTTACCCGAGCTTTTTGCGGTTATTGACTACGGGTTCCAGGGAGAAGAATATCATTTTACTTCTGATGATGATTTTGTAATTGCCTCCATTGTATTCAAGTGGGATCTTTTCGAAGGTTTACAGAAAAGATCACAAATCGCTGAAGCAAGAATCATGAATGAGAAGGTGAGTTATCAGATGGAAGAAGCCCGTCAATTGGTTCGACTGGAGGTGATGAATTCCTGGCACGATTATCTGGCTTCCAGGGAAAAGCTTGAGGCTTCGGAGGATAATGCGGCAACTGCTTCGGAGATATTCAGGATGATCAACAAAAAATACAAACAAAACCAGGCTTCTTTACTTGAATTTATGGATGCCCGAAATAATATGACCCGCACTAAGCAGGATGCAATCATCAATTCCTATGATGTATTGATACGCTATGCGGCATTTGAAAAAGCTGCCGGCCTTTTTGAGTTTAAGATCGATTAAATACATATGCTATGAAGGGATTACCACTTATCATTTTCGTTGCAGCTCTTCTGACTTCATGTTTATCAAGTGATCCGGCTGAAAGGGGGAGCATTTCTGCTTATCCGAAGGTTGAAATTGCTCATATTGTGGAAGACAGTATTTCCATTCCTGTTTTTTCGGTTGGAGTTCTCTCCTCCCAGATGCAATCGAATTTAAGTTTTCTAACCGGAGGTATTATTCAATCTTTTTATTTTTCAGAAGGAGATGTTGTTGAGAAAGGGGATGTACTGGCAAAGCTGGATATGACTGAGATCCACTCAAAAGTACAACAGGCTTCACTGGCTTTTGAAAAAGCAAAAAGGGATTTTCAAAGAGCCGAAAATCTTTATAATGATACAGTTATTACGCTTGAACAATACCAGAATGCCAGAACTGCTTTTGAAATGGCCGGGACGAATTACCGGATTGCGCAATTCAATAAAAAAAATTCCGAGATCACAGCACCTGCCGACGGAAAGATACTCAAAAAACTCAAGGAAAGCAATGAAATCGTTGGGCCAGGGCAACCGGTACTTGTGTTTGCCTCGACCGAAACCGACTGGATACTGAAGGTGAATCTTGCCGATAAAGATATTGTAAGGCTTTCTGTTGGTGATTCTTCTCTTGTTACTTTTGATGCCTATCCCGGAAATAACTATCATGCAGTTGTAAGCGAGATAGCGACTGCGGCAAATCTTATGTCGGGCACTTTTGAGGTGGAGTTACGACTACTTGAACTCCCCGAAAGACTTGTCAGTGGGTTGATAGGTC
>CAZQOV010000062.1:0-17271 GCA_964595055.1 uncultured Bacteroidaceae bacterium
ACCCGCGACCCCGACCTTGGCAAGGTCGTGCTCTACCAACTGAGCTATTCTCGCATGATCATCAATGTACGTTGTTGTTTTACGGGAATGCAAATTTAAATCATTTTTTCATTTTGCAAAAAGAAAATTCCTTTTTTTGATACCTGAGGAAAAGCTGACTCAATAAAAGACAAATGGGTCTTTTATTTGTCCGTTTGCGGACACTTCTGTGCATAACCGTTCAATTTTAACCTTTTTTAAACCCTTTCAATATTGTGGCAACATTCTGTCTTTTAAATCATTACATTATTTGGCACATAAAGTGTATTTATCTTTTACACATGCAAAAAACTAACACCATGAAAACACTGATTTTAAACACCGGAAAAATTGTAAACAGAACCATCCTAATGGCTGCAGCAATCTTATTGAGTTCTGGAATCTACGCACAAAAATCTTTCAGTTCCTTCGACCTGAAAAATTATTCTTCAGAACTTTTTCGCAGTACAAATCAGATCATTTCTGCTTTAAATACTGCAAAAGAACAAAAAGCATTTTATGAAGAAGAGATACTCCTGGAAGAGTGGATGATCGACCTGGAAACATGGATGAAAAAAATTGATACTTCCACAAATAAAATCATCAAAGAAGAGAATACCCTGAATGCTGAGGAAAAAAATGAAGTCATACGGGAAAATGAACTTGAACTGGAAAATTGGATGCTGAATTACGACTGGATAGAAAAAGAGTATTTCCAGGAAGAAGAACTGGCCATGGAAGACTGGATGATCTATCCAAAAATGTGGAACATCTTTGCCTGCAAGTAATTTGTATTTGCATGGGTTTTCATGGGCTCAAAAAATATCTTCAAGTTAAGGCTGTCTATCAAATCAGACAGCTTTTTTTTATTCCCCTGATTTTAATATCCTGCTTTTTTACATAATTTCGCCTGATGAACCAATACAGGCATATTTATTTTGATCTGGATCGCACCTTATGGGATTTCAATGCGAACTCCAGGGCTGCATTAGCAGAGATTTTCCAAAAATATCTATTAACTAAATATTTTACGGATTCAGATGAATTTATCAATGTATACAACAAACATAATGACCGGCTCTGGGATCAATACAGAAGGGGAAATCTGACCAAGACAATTTTACGAACCAAAAGGTTTGAACTCACCCTGAGAGAAAAAAAAGTAAAAGCCGAGCACCTGCCAGAAAAAATGGGCGAAGAGTACCTCCGGATCAGTCCCTTGAAAACCATCCTTTTCCCGAATGCTCATGAAATATTGGCTTATCTCCGGAATTCCTATAAATTATACATTCTCACCAACGGATTCCTTGAAACCCAGATGCAAAAACTTGAAAACTGTGAGTTGGCCGAATACTTTTCACAAATTTTCACCTCGGAAAGCATAGGCTGTCATAAACCCCATTCCAAAATATTTCATTGGGCAGTAAGCTCAGTAAATGCAAAAAAAACAGAGTGCCTGATGATTGGAGATGACCAGCTCGTTGATATCACAGGGGCAAACAGTTTTGGAATGGATTCGGTACTCTTTAACCCGGAAAATATGGAACAGGTAGTACCCTCAACCTATACCATTAAGAATTTAAAAGAGTTGAAAATAATTCTTTGAAATATATCTTGTCTCTCTGTTATCATGTTTTAGTTTTAAAGCTTCAGACAGAATCACAGCTCATCCGGATAATCAAATCAAAAGGGATTTTCTTCAAAACCGGTATTCCCGGAAAGATTAAGATCATCATCAGCTTTATCATCGTTCATCTTTGAACTAAGCGTCAGGGTATCGCTGTCATCATCAGAGATAGGCTCAATTTCCTCGAGATCAGAGAATTTAGCGAACTCATCCCTGAACTTAAGGTGTACATCTCCTATGGCACCGTTCCGGTGTTTCGCAACAAGGATCTCCGCCAGACCCCGCACAGAATTCCCTTCCTCATCTACGTCCAATCCGTATTTTTCCGGTCGGTGAATAAACAATACCAGGTCTGCATCTTGCTCAATTGCACCCGATTCACGCAAATCTGACAATTGTGGACGCTTTGAGCCGGTCCGGGTCTCTACACTACGATTCAACTGGGAAAGGGCAATGATTGGTACATTCAGTTCTTTAGCAATCCCTTTGAGAGAACGGGAAATGGTTGAAACTTCCTGCTCACGGTTTCCTTTGGTCTCGGGAGGTCCTGTCATAAGCTGCAGGTAATCCACAATGATAACCTCAACATCATAAAGATTTTTCAACCTGCGGCACTTTGCTCTCAGCTCAAAAATAGATATAGCGGGGGTGTCGTCAATAAAAATTGGAGCTTCAACCAAACTTTTTATTTTATAATCGAGCTGTTCCCATTCCCATCTTTCCAGTCTGCCATTACGTATCCTGTCGGAAGGCAGCTCGGTTTCTGCAACAATCAGACGGTTCACCAACTGAATGGATGACATCTCCAGGGAAAAAACAGCTACAGGTCTTTTATGATCAACGGCCATGTTCCGGGCCATAGACAGTACAAAGGCAGTTTTCCCCATGGAGGGACGAGCAGCTACAATGACCAGATCGGAAGGTTGCCATCCGGAAGTCATTCTGTCCAGACGTGAAAACCCCGAGGGAACTCCGCTGAGACTATCCTCCCTTTTGGAAGCTTCATCTATCTGTTCAATCGCCTGTTTGATGAGGCTGTTAATCCGGGAGGTTTCTTTTTTAATATTGCCTTCCGCAATTTCAAATAATTGTTGCTCTGAAAAATCGAGAAGTTCATCTACATCGATACTCTCATCGAAGGCCTTAGCCTGTATTTCAGAAGTTACCCGGATAAGTTCGCGTTGAATATATTTCTGGGCTACGATCCGGGCATGAAACTCCAGATGAGCTGCTGAAGCTACACGTCCGGTAAGCTGGGTTATATAGGCAGCTCCCCCTACCTCATCCAGCTCTCCTTTCTTCTTCAATTCTTCTGTAACCGTAAGAATATCGATGGGTTTCTCAGCCATAGAAATATCCACGATTGCGCGATATAGTTTCTGATGACTTTCCTTATAAAAACTTTCAGGTTTAAGTATGTCTAAAACAGCAATAACGGCATCTCTCTCTATCATGATGGCACCCAGGACAGCTTCTTCCAGATCAATTGCCTGTGGCGGCATACGACCGTATTCCATGTTCAACTTATCGATTCCTGTAACCTTTCCTGCTTTCTTCTGAGCCATACTTTGTATTTTTGTCCAAAAATAGTCATAATAAAACGCCATTTAAAAAAGCTCATGCTTTTCTTTTTTAACAGTCAGAATTATTTTATCATTAACAATTGTTAA
Organism: uncultured Bacteroidaceae bacterium; assembly: GCA_964595055.1. Lineage (GTDB taxonomy): Bacteria > Bacteroidota > Bacteroidia > Bacteroidales > CAYRTD01. The sequence goes on from CAZQOV010000062.1 coordinate 3,316, forward strand.
AAACTTAATACCCCTGAAAAAATGATTTGTTTTCCCAATGCCAAAATAAATATAGGGCTTAGAATAACAGGGAGGTTGACAAATGGGTACCACACCCTGAAGAGTCTAATGGTTCCAACCGGCTTATGTGATATCCTGGAGTTTATTCCATCGAAAAAAGACATTCTTGATCTAAGCGGGATTTCAATTCCCGGACCTATTGAGACGAATATTTTATGGAAAACATTGGATTTAACCCGGAAATCTCATACAATCCCTCCCCTTCATATTCATCTTCATAAACTCATTCCCACAGGAGCCGGACTTGGTGGAGGGTCGGCCGATGCGGCATTCTTTCTTAATGTGCTCGACGAACAATTTGAACTGAATATGAGTGTTTTTGATAAAGAAAAACTGATCTCAAAAATAGGTAGTGACTGTACATTCTTTATCCGTAATAAACCCGCGATCATCAAAGCCACAGGGGAAAAGACCGAATTATATGAAATAAATCTCGAGGGGAAATACCTTGTAATTGTTCACCCCGGGTTCTCCATTTCAACTTCCGAGGCTTACAGAGGAGTGGAAATAAACCCAGAAGCCTCCCCCCTGGAGCTATTGCTGAAGGAAGACATGAAAAATTGGAAAGGATGCATTGTAAACGATTTCGAAAAAAGCCTGTTCCCAAAATATCCTGAATTAAAAGAGATGAAAGAAGTATTATATACATCCGGTGCCATATACGCTTCCATATCGGGCAGCGGATCAGCGCTTTACGGGATTTTTGAGGCCAAACCGGCTTTTAATCAAAAATTCAGAGAAACGATAATCTATGAGGGGTACATCACAGATTTTTGAGAACAAGCATTATAATCACTCCTCTACCCCCTCATACGAAGAATCATATGTCCTTTCGGGATCTTCTCTCCTTTCTCCACGTTAACATTGGCAATTACCCCTTCAACATCTGAAGTGATGATATTCCGCATCTTCATCGCCTCAAGAATAACAAGCGGATCCCCTTCCTTAACCTTATCTCCTTCTTTCACAAATATATCCAGTATAGTACCGGGTATATAACTATCCACTTTCGTAGGATCAGGATACTCCCATTTCTTCCTGTTCTCAAACTTTTTATTGTATAGCGTACGGTATCGTGTACCGTTAATGACGAGATACTTACATTTTATTTTTGTATCTATACAGGGAGGTGTTGTCGCGTTTTTTTTCTTCCTTGCCATAAACTTAGCTTAAAATGGTGGAATGCCATGTTTCTTACTTGGCATTGTAATTCCTTTTCTGCCAGATACTTCTATTGCATGCTGAACAAGTTTGCGTGTTTCTTCAGGTTCTATTACAGAATCAATGTGTCCTTTTGCAGCCGCAACATAAGGATTCGCAAATTTTTCCTTATACTCTTTCACTTTCAATGCTCGCATTTTATCAGGATCAGGTGCTGCAGCAATTTCTTTCCGGAAAATAATATTGGCAGCTCCCTCGGGTCCCATTACGGCAATTTCAGCCCCTGGCCAGGCAAACACGAAGTCGGCGCGAAGATGACGGGAGTTCATGGCAATGTAGCCTCCTCCATAGGCTTTTCTTAAAATAACGGTAATTTTTGGGACGGTAGCTTCCGAGTATGCATAAAGGATTTTTGCCCCATGGCGAATTACTCCTGCATGTTCCTGATCCACACCAGGAAGATAGCCAGGCAGATCAACAAGAGTTACAATGGGAATATTAAAAGCATCGCAGAATCGAATGAACCGTCCGGCTTTATCAGAAGAATCAACATCCAGCACACCGGCAAGCACCAAGGGCTGGTTGCAGACAAAACCTGTCGTTTCTCCGCCAATCTTACCGAATCCAATGACGATGTTTTGCGCCCAAAGTTCCTGTACTTCAAGAAAATCAGAATCATCAACCAGGGCTTTGATTACATTTCTGACATCGTAAGGTTGACGAGGGTCTTCCGGAACTATATTGGTAATATTATACTGCTTTTTTGGGGGTTTAACACTCGTCCTGAGAGACTTTTCAGAATTGCTCCATGGGATGAACGTAAGCAATTTTTTAATCTGCTCGAAACACTCTTCTTCACTTTCCGCATAAAAGTGAGCATTCCCTGTAATCTCACTATGTACCTTAGCTCCACCCAGGTCTTCCATGGTAATCTCCTCTCCAAGTACAGTCTTTATGACCTCCGGACCTGTAATGAACATTTTTGAGATCTTGTCAACTACAAACACAAAATCCGTAAGTGCCGGAGAATAAACAGCCCCTCCGGCACAAGGCCCAAGAATGACAGATATTTGAGGGATTACACCGGATGCCAGGGTATTACGGAAAAATATTTCCCCATAACCTGCAAGGGAATTCACACCCTCTTGTATCCTTGCACCACCTGAATCATTTATCCCAATCAAAGGCATCCTCATCTTCAAGGAATGATCCATGATCTTGGTTATTTTTCTTGCATGCATCCACCCCAGAGACCCACCGGCTACAGTAAAATCCTGGGCAAAAATGCAAATTGGCTTCCCGTTGACCGTTCCGGTACCAATAATCACACCATCCCCATGCAAAACCTTTTTGTCCATATCAAAATCCCGGGCATCATGCTCCACAAAAAGATCGTATTCGTTAAATGAATCTTTATCCACAATGGAGAGGATCCTTTCTCTGGCAGTTAGTTTACCCATTGCCGCCTGTTTCTGGATGGCCTTTTCACCACCACCCTGCAGAACTCTCTCTCTACGCTTTTTTAATTCAAGAATTTTCTTATTTGCTGCCATTATATAAACGTTTTTATTATAAAACCCGGCTATGCTCACCGGATTTTTCGAATTTAAGGATTACAACATTACTAAATCCCTTTAATTTAACAAAGAACAAATATCATTTTTCTTTTCCTGGCGATGTTTTAAACCTTGTTTATCAGGATATTAACCTTAATAGCCTCCTGCTTAAAACTGCCACATCTTTTTCGAACGCCCATTTTTCCATAATTAAGGTGTTATTTCGGTGCCATCTTATAAAGAAAAAAAGCAACTACGGCAAAAAGAATATTGGGTATCCATACGGCAATTAACGGAGGCAAACTGCCTCCGATTGAAAATTGGGAAGAAAATTGCATAAACAAAATATAGCTGAAACTAATCGCCAGTCCCGCACCGAGCTGAACACCAATTCCTCCTCTGGCCTTACGGGAAGATACCGCAACCCCGATTAACGTAAGAATAAAGGTGGAGAAAGGAAACGCAGTCCGTCTGTATTTCTCAATAAGAAAACTGGTTATATTGACCTCTCCTTGCATTTTGGATTCATGGATAAAATCATTCAGTTCTCCCAGGGTCATCGATTCCACTACGTTTAACCGACGTGAAAAATCATCGGGATGCATATTCAGGGTGGTATCAATACTATTACCCGTCGTTATGGTTTCTTCCAGTCCGTTAATGTCCCGGACATAATACCTTCTTATGGTCCACTTATTACTGGTCGTGTCCCAATGGATCTGATCTGCCATTAGTTTTGATTTCAGCTTTCCTTCTTCATATTTTTCAATGGAGAAATTGTAACCGGTAAGACTTATAGTGGAGTAGCTCTCCATGTATACGAAAACTCCCGGGCGGATCTGCCGGTGAATATTTTTCCGGTTAAAACTTACAGGTCGGTTGTGAATATACTTTTCTTCAAAATCGAGTTTGATCTTCTTCGCATCAGGAATAACAAAATTTGAGAGACTGAAAGCAAAAATGGCAATTAATGTGGCCGATAACATATAAGGAACAAGCAACCTTCTAAAGCTTACCCCACTGCTGAGAATGGCAATAATCTCGGTATTATACGCCATTCTGGAGGTAAAAAAAATCACAGAAATAAAGGTGAACAGGGAACTAAAAAGAACCGCAAAATAAGGAATGAAATTCAGATAATAATCAAAAATTACTTCGTTGAAAGGAGCCCCGTTCTCGATAAAATCATCAATCTTTTCCGAAAAATCAAAAATAACAGCAAGCGAAAGTATGATCAAAATAGAAAAGAAAAAAGTTCCGAGAAATTTACGGATAATGTAAAAATCAAGGATCTTCAAGCCAGTGACCTTTACAATCTTACCGATAATTTTTTTACCATTGAATTTTTCCATGAACTAAATTCTCCGCTAACAATTTTCTTTCTTGCTTCTTTTACCAACCAGAGATAAAAATATAAATTATGAACGCTGGCAATTTGTGCCCCCAGCATCTCATTTGATATCAACAAATGACGTAAATAAGCTTTGCTATATTGTTTACTGGTATAAATTTCAGCATTGGGATCGACAGAGCTGAAATCATCTCTCCATTTTGCATTCCGAATGTTGATAATCCCTTCACTGGTAAAAAGCATCCCATTTCTGCCATTTCGCGTTGGCATAACACAGTCAAACATATCTACTCCAAGGGCAATCGATTCAAGAATGTTTACAGGGGTTCCCACACCCATTAAATAACGCGGTTTTTCCCGGGGTAGTATAGCATTCACAATTTCTGTCATTCTGTACATCTCTTCAGCCGGTTCACCTACAGACAGACCTCCAATCGCATTGCCTTCCATAAACTTTTCAGCAACCTTCTCTGCGGAACGCTTCCTGAGATCCTGGTAAATACTTCCCTGTACAATGGGAAAATAGGATTGATTGTGAGAATATAGTGCATCCGTTTTGAGAAACTGCTCCACGCCCCTGTCCAGCCATCTATGGGTTAATTCCATAGATGCCTTTGCATATGCATAATCACAGGGGTAAGGAGTACATTCATCCAATGCCATCATAATATCAGCACCTATCACTCGCTGGATGTCGACAATATTCTCCGGAGTAAAACTGTGTCTTGAACCATCTATATGTGATTGAAAAAATGCACCCTCTTCCTTGATCTTTCGAATCTCGGCAAGCGAGAAAACCTGGTAACCTCCACTGTCGGTAAGAATTGATCTGTCCCAGTTGATAAATGAATGCAATCCCCCGGCTTTTTTTAAAATCTCAATTCCGGGACGAAGATAAAGATGGTAGGTATTTCCCAGGATTATGGGAGCATCAATATCTTGTTTTAATTCCCGTTGATGAACCCCCTTTACTGTGCCGGCAGTCCCTACAGGCATAAATATCGGAGTTTCAAAACTGCCGTGATCCGTGACAATTAAACCTGCACGTGCAGAGGACCCCTTGTCCTTATGCTGAAGTGTAAATTTCATAATTCGTGCCGCAAATATAATAATTAAGTTTTGATGTAGTGAAAGATAAGACAACTCCGGAAGGTCTTTTCATCTTTGAATCACTCTGGGAAATGATCGCATATCAAAAAGAATGAAATAAATTTTTAAGGGCCTTTGTTTCCTGAAAAAAATCTTTCTAATATTAACAATTCATTTAAACCAAGAAATTGAATTTTTTTTCTGAAGATATAGATCTGATTAACAGGGTTTTGATTGTTATTTTCTGTTTAAGTTTCCTGATACAAATGATATATTATCTATTCATTTTCTCCCGTGCCAGGAAAGTTAATCCTCCGCTGAGAAAAGACCTGAACAATTATCCCCCTGTTTCTGTGATCATTTGTGCCAGAAATGAAGCAGAAAATCTCAGCCGCAATTTACCTGCATTCCTGGAACAAAACTATCCTGAAATCGAATTTATTGTAGTAAATGACTGCTCGGAAGATGATACTGAGGAGGTGCTTGAGACCCTCGCAAAAAAATACAAGAACCTTAAAATATGTACCATAAAGAAAGACCAGAAGTTCACCCACGGTAAGAAACTTGCCCTTACCATAGGAATCAAATCATCCAGACATGATATACTTTTGCTAACCGATGCAGATTGCGCCATTAGTAGCAATAACTGGATCAAGTACATGGCCAGGAATTATCAGGATAAAAAAGAAATTGTTCTGGGTGTTGGCCTTTATAAAAAAAGAAAAGGACTTTTAAATCTGCTGATACGTTACGAAACCGTTTTTATTGCCATGCAATACATTAGCATGGCAAAGATTGGAAAACCCTACATGGGGGTGGGCAGAAATCTTTCCTATAAAAAATCCTTATTCTTTAATAACCGCGGATTTGCCTCCCATCTGAAGCTCGAATCAGGTGATGATGACCTCTTCATCAGCGAAGTAAGCAATAAATCAAACACTTGTGTCGAAAATCATCCCGAAAGCTTTACGTGGTCAGAACCGGAAACGACATTTCGAAATTGGTTAAGACAAAAAAGACGCCATTTAACCACGGGAAAATTTTATCAACAATCTGTAAAAAGGATCCTTGGGCTGGAGTATCTCAGCAGAATCCTGTTATTCATAAGCTTTATACTTCTGCTGTTGCGCTTTGAATACATACTTTTTCCCCTGATTGTTTATATTCTTGGTCTGATAATTAAATCAATTATTAATATAATTGTTTTTAAAGGTTTCAATGAAAAATTTATATTTTTACCGTCAATTTTGATAGATATTTTCATTCCCATAATCTATAGTTACTTACATTTTACAAATTATATAGAAAGTAAGAGAAGCAGATGGCAATAAATACAAACCTGTCAGAAAAAGCACAAAAAGATTTCAGACTCGTTGAACTGGCAAAAAAAGGAGATCAAAAAGCTTATGCAGAATTAATGGGCAGATACAGGGATGCCATCTATTTCATGCTACTGAAGATGGTCAATAATCCGAGTGACGCGGAAGACCTTACCATAGAAGCCTTTGGAAAAGCATTTAAAAATATAGCCCAGTATACTCCGAATTTTGCTTTTAGCACCTGGCTATTTAAAATTGCTACCAATAATTGCATCGATTTTATTCGTAAAAAAAGAGGAAATACAGTTTCTTTGGATCAGTCAGTAGATGAGGAAGATAATGTGACTCCTTCTCATTCCATACAATCCGATTCTATGGATCCTGAAGAAAACATGATGAACCAGCAAAAGGTAATTCTGATGCGGGAAATCGTAGGAAAGTTAAAACCCCGTTATCGTAAACTTGTGGAGTTGAGATACTTTAAGGAGTTTTCCTATGAAGAAATTTCCCAGGAACTTGAATTGCCTATTGGTACCGTCAAAGCACAACTTTTTCGAGCTAGAGAACTGCTTTTTAATATCCTTAAAAATACGACAGAGAAAATCTGACGTAATGGAAATTATCCACAAATATTTTCCGAATCTTTCCCGGAAACAAATTCAACAATTTGCGCTTCTTCAGAAGTTATACACGGATTGGAATGAAAAAATAAATATCATCAGCAGGAAAGACATCTCTCATCTATATGAACGACATATCCTTCATTCCCTGGGTATCGCAAAATTCTTTCCTCTGGATCATTCGCTGAAAATTTTGGACGTTGGCACCGGTGGAGGATTCCCGGGAATCCCCCTGGCGATTTTATTTCCGGAAGCTGATTTTACCCTTGTCGACTCGGTTGGGAAAAAAATCAAAGTAGTTAAAGATGTAATCCAAAAAACAGAACTTGAAAACTGCAGGGCCATACATCAAAGAGCCGAAAAAATAAAGGGACAATTTGATTTTATTGTGAGCAGAGCGGTTACACGCTTTGATAACTTTGTCAGCATTTTTAATTCTAAAATCAAGCCAGGGATTAAGACCGGATTCCCGAATGGTATTCTATATCTAAAAGGAGGGGAATTTGACGAAGAACTTAAAAATTTTAAGAAAAATTCAGAAGTGTATCCCCTTTCTCAGGTTTTCGAGGAAGAATTTTTTGAAACCAAAAAAATTATTTACCTGAAGATATATCATTCATACTAATAAGAGATAATGGTAAATTTTACTCCAATATTTATTTGTATATAAATGAAAAAGAATTATTTTTGCAGTCCTGTTAGAAAAAACGACATAGCAAAATAGTAGAAACGATGAAAAGAACATTTCAACCTTCAAACCGTAAGAGAAAGAACAAACATGGGTTCAGAGAAAGAATGTCCACTGCAAATGGAAGAAAAGTGCTATCAGCCAGAAGAGCCAAAGGGAGAAAAAAGCTCTCTGTCTCAAGCGAACCCAGGCATAAAAAATAGGAAGCTAATTCCTAAACATACAACATTCAAAGAGGGTAATCCATAATGGGTTACCCTTTTTTTGTCCCCAAAAAGGGGAGAATGGACGAGTTTTTTTATCTTTACCCTATTCTTCCATAAAATTATTTGGAATGGCAGGGGAAAAAAAACACAAATCTTCATTAAAAAAATCCGGACATGCCGCCAAACTCAGTTTTTTCTTTTACGGAAAACTAACAGAAGAAAGCACTGTTATCCTTCTGAACACAATAAAGAAACTGAATAAACACTGGCGGGAAAAAGCCTCAATCTTTTATCTGGGAAGTTCGGGTTCCAAACTCGACACTGAGGAGGTTAAGGTGATAGAGCAGAAAGAAGATCCTATTCTTCCTGACAGCATTGATCATGATCATGTAATATTCCTTCCGGTCGATCGGCTTTCAGCAACCGTTAACCTGAATCACTTTTTCACCATTCAAAAAGACAAATTGCCCGAAAATGAAGCCTATTCCCGTATTTTCTTTCAGGACAAAACCCTGAATCCTCCCACGATTTATATAATGGGCAAAGATCTTGCAAACTATCTGTTATCCCTGAAATTCTCTCCCCAAAAACCTTTCAAAAGTCAGTTGGAATGGTACCTAAACCGAATTCCCTCTGAAAGTAAAGATATTTTTATTGAAGAGGATGACCCGTTTTTGGTAAAAAAAATCTCATTTTTCAAAAACATAAAACCTCTTTTTCCAGGCAAAACATTTTACTGGAACTTTACCCGCGCCATTAAAGAACAAAAGGAAGGAAAAGGTTTTCAAACCGGCAAGGAAAAACCCATATGGAGAACCATCTTTTTCCTCACCTCCCTCCTGATCCTGATTTTACTGCCAATTTTAAGCTTTAATGCCGGGTTATCCGGCGATGAAGAAAAACATCACCTGCATGCGGTGAAAGTGTATAACTACTTTAAAACTGATGGTGCTGACACCCTCGCTCTCAGTGATCCAAAATACAAGCTTCATTATTACGGGCAATCTTTCGACCTGTTCTCCTATTTATTCATCAAGGCATTCAACATCGATAAAGTATATGAAACCCGGCATGTCCTGAATGGACTAACCGGTGCTCTTGCAATCATAACAACAGGCATTCTTATTCGTTACCTGACAGGTAGTTTTGCAGGTTTCATTGCCTTGCTATTTATGTTTTTCTTTCCTCGTTTTATGGGGCATTCAATGAATAACCCTCTCGATATACCGTTCGCTTTGGGCTATATCTTCAGCATATACCAGATGATAAGATTCCTTAAAAAATTGCCGGAGTTTTCCTTAAAACATGCTGGATTATTATGCCTGGGAATCGGCTTCACCACATCAATAAGGATTGGGGGGCTGTTACTTATCCCGTATCTTTTTATGTTCAGCGGACTCTATCTTCTTATCAAAAGGTGGCCCTGGAAGACCTTCTCAAAACGGTATTTCAGTTTCGCCGGTAAAGGTCTTGTTTATATTCTGGTGATATCAGTAGCAGGATATTTCTTAAGCATTCTTCCATGGCCTTACGCTTTGCAGGATCCCCTGAATAATCCCTTTAATGCCCTTAGGATGATGGCAAACATTACTGTTTCTTTGCGGGTTATGTTTGAAGGAAACATCATCTGGTCGGATGCTTTACCCTGGTATTATGTGCCAAAAAATATGTTCATAACCATTCCGGTAATCATCTGGATATTCTTTGTGCTTACCTTCCTTTTCTTCTTCAGAAAGAAAAAGGAAATTCACAATTACTGGTTGTTTACCCTTTACTTTGTTACCATTTTTCCGATTCTCTATATTATCTACAGAGAATCGAATGTATATGGCGGATGGAGACACACTTTATTTATATACCCTTCCTTTGCCGGGATTGCCGCCATTGGAATTTATGAAGTCAAGAATCTCTCCCGGTCAAAAATCTATCGGGCAGTTTTTATTTTCCTGTTTATCCTTGGACTTTATCATCCGGTAAGCCATACCATCAGGAATTATCCACTCCAGTATGTTTACTTCAATGAAATGACGGGAGGTGTTGACCGGGCCTATACGAAATATGAAACAGACTATTATCTTAACAGCCTGAAACCGGGAACAGAATGGGTCCTTGACAACTTACTCCCTGAAGAAAAGGAAAAAATTACCATTATCTCGAATGCTCCCTATGATATTATGAAATATTACTACCGCGATCATCTGCATCAAATCAATTTCCCCTATACCCGCTATTATGATCGTGGCTCGAAGGACTGGGATTACGCGATTTTTTACTGTAACTATATCAACCCCTATCAGTTGAGGCGAAATATATGGCCCCCAAAAAATACGATTCATGAGATTAAGGTAGACGACGTCACCGTTTGCGCCATTGTAAAGCGGGAAAACCGCAAAGATTATCTGGGAATACAGGAGCTTAATAAAGGAATAACGGAAAATGATCCTAATGCCATAACTCATGGAATCAACCTTCTGGAAGAAGCAGTTAAATATGACCCCCAAAATGAGATTGCACTTCTTACCCTGGCAAGAGGTTATATTCTCCTTCAAAATCATGATCAGGCCAGAAAAACACTGGGGTATTTACTTGAAATTTACCCTGATTATGATAAGGCACTTAATCTTCTTGCATTCTCCTACATTAATGAAGGGGACATGAAAAGAGAGACCACATTAGTTGATCGGGCAATAAATATACTGCTTAAGGTAATTGATATTAATTATAAATTTACGGACGGATATTACCACCTTGGACTGGCATTTTACCTTAAAGGAGAGGATAATATGGCAATGAATTACTTAAATCAGGCTATTGAAATCAACCAAATGCACAGAAAATCCTATTATCTGATCGCATCCATCCTGGAAAAAAACGGAGATACAGCCAAAGCACAACAGGTTTTGAATTACGTTAATTCTCTGCGATAATTATTCAACATCAATTTGGGTTTACAATGATCAACAACCTTTACATGACATTGAGAACAATGAATTATTTATTACTTTTGCTTCCATTTATTTTAAGAAAAGTGAATTACAAAACTACCTGATTGTGAAAATTGCAGTTATCGGCGCAGGTCCGGCAGGAATCACAGCCGCATATGAATTATCAAAAGCGATCCCTGAAAAAAAAATAACGGAACTGGATGTTTATGAAATCTCTCAGAGGGTCGGAGGATTATCAAAATCCATTGAATTGTGGAACCAGATTGTTGACCTGGGACCCCATCGTTTTTTTAGTCAGGATCCCAAGGTTAACCGTCTATGGCTTGAGGTTGTTGAAGATAATTACGATATTGTAAACCGGCAAACCCGAATTTTCTACAAAAATAAATTCTTTGATTATCCGCTTAAACCGGGAAACGCCCTTCGTGGATTGGGTCTTTTTGAAGCGGCGAGATGCACCCTTAGTTACATTTGGCAGCGGATTTTTCCGACAAAAGAAACCCATACCTTTGAAGGCTGGGTAACAAACCGATTCGGAAAACGTCTTTATCAAATTTTCTTTAAAACCTATAGTGAAAAGTTATGGGGCATTCCATGTGACGAGCTCGACTCTGACTTCGCTTCCCAACGAATAAAAAAACTTAACCTTTTTGAAGCCATCAAGAATGCCCTCCTTAAAAGCGCAGAAAACAAACACAAAACCCTTGTCGATCAATTTGCCTATCCCTTGAAAGGCACTGGTTGGGTATATGAAAGAATGGCAGAAAAGATCATAGAAAACGGAGGAAGTGTCCACCTGAAAAAAGGAATTGAAAAAGTAGAAACCTCAGGAAATATTGTGAAATCAATCGTTCTCACCACTGGTGAAAAAATTGATTATGACCATGTAATCTCTTCAATGCCAATATCCTTACTCATCAGAAATCTCTCTGAAACCCCGAATCATATTTTGGATCTCGCCAATGCCCTGAAGTTTAGAAATACAATGCTGGTGTATTTAAAAATTAATCGTACAGACCTGTTCCCCGATCAGTGGTTATATATCCATTCCAAAGACATGGGTACAGGAAGAATTACAAATTTCAGAAACTGGTTGCCGGAATTGTATGGTCAAGAAAAATCTACCATCATCTGCTGTGAATACTGGGCAAACTTTGAAGACAAAGAATGGAAGCAGGATGATGAAGAATTGATCATGACCGCCAAAAATGACCTGATAAAAGCCGGCTTCGTAAAAAATAAAGAGATTGAAGAGGGGAAAGTGATCCGTTTGCCTCGTTGTTACCCGGTCTATTTTAAAGACTATAAAAAACTGCTTCAGCCCATTGAAAAATATTTAGATTCAATTGAAAATCTGCATGTAATCGGAAGATATGGAGCCTATAAATACAACAATCAGGACCATAGCATTATCATGGGTATCTTTGCGGCAGAGAACATTTTGAATAAAAAAGGACATAACCTCTGGGATATAAATACAGATTACGAAGTTTACCAGGAAGCCAGTATTATCACAAAAACCGGCCTGAAATTAAAAAAATAAATTCTTTCGCATTTTAATTTTTACATCCGCTGTATACCTTTTCATCAATATTTCCGTTCTTATGGTGCATTTGATTATATTTGCGCATATTCAAATGATTCGTTATGAATTTTCTTAAAATCCTTATAAGCAAAGAGTTCCTGAAAAACCTCCTCATCATTGTGATTATTGGAGTTGTCTTAATCGCAGGGGCATTCATCTGGTTAAAGATCTACACCAAGCATGGACAAACCATCACAGTACCTGACCTGAGCGGATTAACTTCTGAAGAAGTCGAAATCATAACCCGCTCCAAATCCATCCGTTTTGAGGTTGTAGACTCCATTTTTGACCAGGATCTCCCCAGGGGAACAGTGGCCAAACAGAATCCCCGCCCCGGCTCAAAAGTAAAAGAGAACAGAAGGCTCTACCTCACAATGAATGCAGTAAATCCTGAAAAGGTATCCATGCCCGATGTTACCGGTGTTTCCCTTAGACAGGCAAGAGCTGTTCTCGAAACCTATGGTTTGACCCTTGGAAAAATATCATATAAACCCGATATTGCCGTTAATGTTGTATTGGAACAACAAAATAATGACTCTGCCATACTACCCGGAACCATTGTGGAAAAAAACTCGGAAATTGATCTGGTTCTTGGACAGGGACTTAGTAATGAAACTACCCTGGTACCCAATCTGGTGGGATTTGATCATGAACTGGCGAAAGAGTTTCTGGCAGACAGGTACCTGAATGTTGGGGCTTTAATCTATGATAATACCTTCGAAAATAAAGAAGATACGGCACAGGCTTTTATCTGGAAACAGCGCCCTCCGTTTGAAGAAAAAAACCAATTGAAACTGGGAGAAAATGTCGACATCTGGTTGACAACCGATACAACTAAATTACCGGTAGCTGATACCTTGATCAATGATGATGAAATTGAAATTTATGAAGAATTTATGGATGAATAGGTTTTGTTTTTTTTTATATGCTACTTTTTGTATTCCTCTTTACCTGCATGCACAGGAAACCATCGTTCCTGTTTCCGGTAATCCCCAAGCTGAGAAATATTATCAGGAGGCCGGCAAGTTCTTGAAAAAAGCCGGAAAAACAGATACCCTCGAGCTGCCTTTTATCGATGATTTCTCAGATTCTTATGTTCAACCGGATCCTGACCTATGGTCAGATATGCGGGCCTACATCAATAATACATATTCACTACAGCAGGTGACCGCAGGAATAGCAACCCTGGATGCCTATGACCCAAAGGGAGCACATTACCCTAATGCAAGCCGTTTTCCCTATATTGCCGATTACCTTACCTCCCACCCCATTAACCTGGACTATCCCCTTTCGGATAGCATCTATATTAGTTTCTTTTACCAGGCACAAGGACTGGGAGAAATGCCGGATAAAAGTGATTCTCTCTGCCTGGAATT
>CAZQOV010000063.1:0-17142 GCA_964595055.1 uncultured Bacteroidaceae bacterium
CAAAATCATGTCCTTAAAAAGCTGGAAGCTCAAAGCTGAAAGAGCTCCCATCAACCCATAAACTATAAACTCCCCTCTCATTCCAGAATCTTCAAAACAGCTTCCGCCACCGAATTCATGGCCTTTTCCACCTCCCAGTCATTCAGATCTCTGTCGCCAACAATATTGGAAATGCCTCTTATTTGAATGAAATTTAATTTCTCATTTCCGCAAATATAAAACACTGCCGCTCCTTCCATGCTCTCAATATCCGGACGATACTTGGTCTTTAAAAAAGAGATATTCCCGGGGCTTTGCGAGATTCTGTTAACAGTAACCGCTCTGACGGAAGGTGGAAGTTGATCAATACCGCAAAAATCTCCGGGATGATCACTCAATTCACCCTTTTCAAATGGAAAATCATCTTTCCTGATTAAACCAAGATCAAACAAGGTGGTCCCATCTTCAGCCCCTGTATCTGCAAATACATCATATTGAACTCTCACTGCAGTGCCAATCTCATACGTATCACAATAACTTCCGCATATTCCGGCATTAATAACCAGGTCAAAATGATTGGCAACGATCTCACGGGTGAGGTAATAACTTGCACTGAAAATGCCAGGATCGGACCATAATGTTAAACAGGTATGAGAACCAGCAGTGAACTCAGCTCTCCTGTTATCCAAACTTTTTACCTTGGGAAATGTTTGTTGGATAAGATTAGATTCCCGTTCGGAATTTAAGAATATTAATACCTTATGGTTTCTCTTCGTATTCATTTAAAAGGGGGCCGGTTAAAATTGTTATCTTTGCCAACATTTACAGTCAAATTTAACATTTATATTTTGTATAACCTTCATTTAATCGAGATAAATAAACAATAAATATGGTATTTGTTACACGAAGAGAAAGATTCAGTGCAGCCCATCGTTTGCATAACGAAAATTGGACGAATGAAAAAAATGAAGAAGTTTTTGGAGCTTGCTCAAATCCCCTTTGGCATGGCCATAATTATATCTTATGGGTAACTGTTAAGGGAGAAATAAACCCGGAGACAGGCTATGTGATTGATCTTAAAAAACTTGGCGCGATCATTAAGGAAAAAATCGTTCAAAAAGTAGACCACAAGAATCTTAATCTGGAAGTAGATTTTCTTCAAAAGAAAATTATTTCAACAGAAAATCTGGCTGTGGAGTTTTGGAAACAGTTGGACCAACCGGTTAAACAACTTGGTGTTGAACTTCATTCCATCAAACTTGAAGAAACAGAAAACAATTTTGTAGAATATTTTGGTAATTAAACCCATAAAATCCCTGTTTAACAATGAAAATTGAATCCAGTGATCCACGAAACGGAATTGAGAACGGATATGAAAAAATTGAAAGATTTGATGCGGAAACTACTCATAAACTTTCTGGACATTACAGCAAAATATTGGACCTGATCGGTGAAGATCCTAACCGCGAAGGACTGGAAAAAACCCCTGAAAGGGTAGCAAAAGCTATTCAATTCCTAACAAGCGGATATGGCATTGACCCTTTTGAAATACTGAAATCAGCAATGTTTCGCGAGGATTATAAACAAATGGTTATCGTAAAAGACATTGAAGTTTATTCGCTTTGTGAACATCATATGTTGCCATTTTTCGGCAAGGCTCATGTTGCCTATATACCCGATGGATATATTACAGGATTGAGCAAGCTGGCCAGGGTAGTTGAAGCCTTTTCGAGACGCTTACAGGTTCAGGAAAGAATGACCGTGCAAATAAGAGACTGCATACAGGAGACCCTTAAACCCATGGGTGTTGCTGTAGTAATTGAGGCAAAACATATGTGCATGGTGATGCGGGGAGTTCAAAAAGAAAACTCAATCACAACGACCTCCGCATTTACCGGTGAATTTCTGAAAACCGCACGAACAAGAGAAGAATTTATCCATTTAATCGGAGCCAAACTGCTTTAGCTATTTTGATTATCACTGATTTTATATCTTTTGTTACAATTCAGTAAATATTTTCTTTAAAATCAATATTTTTTTAATAGATCTGACTAATTTTACAA
Source organism: uncultured Bacteroidaceae bacterium (assembly GCA_964595055.1). Lineage (GTDB taxonomy): Bacteria > Bacteroidota > Bacteroidia > Bacteroidales > CAYRTD01. Next base: position 2,043 of record CAZQOV010000063.1, read on the forward strand.
AAAAATAAAACTTTACTATGAAGGCATATGTTTTTCCCGGGCAGGGAGCCCAGTATGTAGGAATGGGCAAAGAGCTATATGAAAGCAGTGATGAATTGAAATCTAATTTTGAGAAAGCCAATGAAATTCTGGGGTTCAGAATTACGGATTTAATGTTCGGGGGAAGCGATGGTGACCTGAAACAGACAAGAGTTACCCAACCTGCAATATTTCTGCATTCTGTAATTCAGGCCATGAGCCTGGGAGATGACTTTGAGCCCGAGATGGTAGCCGGGCATTCCCTGGGAGAATTTTCAGCATTGGTGGCCAATCGTACGCTTAGCTTTGACGACGGACTTAAACTTGTCTACAAGAGGGCAATTGCCATGCAAAAAGCCTGCGATGCCGAGCCTTCAACCATGGCTGCTGTTCTGGGGCTTGAGGATAAAATTGTTGAAGACATATGCGCTGACATTCAAGAGATGGTAGTACCCGCAAATTATAACAGTCCGGGACAAATTGTTATATCCGGTTCACTTAAAGGCATTGACCTGGCGGTTGAAAAGTGTAAGGAAGCCGGGGCAAAACGGGCCCTAAAACTTCCTGTGGGAGGAGCATTTCATTCTCCGCTCATGGAACCGGCCAGAAAAGAACTGGCCGATGCCATTGAGTCAACAATTTTTCACAAACCCATTTGTCCGGTTTATCAGAATGTAAATGCACAGGCCACCGATGAGCCTGAAATGATCAGGAAGAATCTTGTAGAACAATTAACGTCACCGGTAAAATGGACCCAGACTATAAAGAATATGATGGAGGATGGCGCATCTTTATTTACGGAACTTGGACCTGGTAAGGTGCTTCAGGGACTGATTAAAAAAATAGATAAAACTGCTATGGTTAAGGGTTTTTAACCAGATTGGTCTGATTTTCTGGAGGCTGTCTGAAATTGGGATCTGAGACAGCCTCTTTTTTTATGATCAGTGCCAGGATTAAACATAAAATTTTCATTGTATTAGCATCATTTCATAACTCAGGAATAAAAACAATAGATCATGAAGGTTCTGAAATTTGGAGGTTCTTCTGTGGCCAACCCTGAAAACATCAGGAAAATCATTGAAATTATAAATAAAACCGGTGGCGACACCCTGGTTGTCGTCTCTGCTTTCAGGGGAATAACCGATCAGATCATAAGGATAAGTGAAGAAGCAAGTGAAGGGAAGGAAAGTTATGAAAAGGAGATTCCCGAAATAAGGAAAAGGCATCTTTTAGCTGTTGATGAGCTAATTAGAGAAGATAAAACCGAAAGCATTAAAAATTACGTTAATCGCCTTGTCGATGAGATGCACGATCTATTATACGGAGTATTCCTGGTAAGAGACCTGGCTCCGAAAACCCGGGATCATTTGTTGAGTTTTGGTGAAAGATTGTCTTCTTTCATAATTGCCAATGCGTTTGAAAATACTCGTTGCATTGACATGCGACATTTTATCCGTACAGACAGCAGTCATGGAAATGCCGTTGTCAACTTTAAAAAGACAAATCTCAATATTTCTGAAGAACTAAGGAACTTTCAGGGTATAGCCGTTTGTCCGGGATTTATTGCTACCAATGAAAGCGGACAGATCACCACCCTGGGGAGAGGAGGATCCGATTATACCGCTGCCATACTGGCAGCTGCCACAAATGCAGAAGAACTGCAGATATGGACCGATGTAGATGGTTTTATGAATGCTGATCCTAAAAAAGTGAGTAAGGCTTATGTAATCGAAAGTCTAAGTTACTCGGAAGCCCTTGAGTTGTCGCATTTCGGGGCAAAGGTCCTTTATACCCCAACCCTTCATCCTGCATACAAAAAAAACATACCGATCAGGATAAAAAATACATTTAAACCCGATGCTCCCGGAACAATTATTACCAAGGAGGGCGGGAATAATACCGATAGTCCCATTAAAGGGATTTCATCCATCGATCTAATCGACCTGATAACCTTACAGGGGAGTGGATTACCCGGAGTTTCGGGCACTTCAATGCGCCTGTTTTCTGCACTTGCCCGGGTCAAAGTAAATGTCATTCTCATAACACAGGCTTCCTCGGAATACTCTATCAGTTTTGCGGTTAGTCCTTCCGATTCGGAAAAGGCCCTAAACTCAATCCATAAGGAGTTTCAACTTGAAATGGACATAAAAAAAATTATTGATGTTGATCTGGAAAAGGATCTTTCAGTAATCGCCATTGTTGGAGAAAAAATGAGAAACACCCCTGGTATATCAGCGAATCTTTTTAAATCACTGGGAAGAAGCGGGATTTCAGTTATCGCAACTGCTCAAGGGTCATCGGAAAGAAATATATCAGTGGTGATAAAACATTCTCAGCTTAAGAAAGCACTGAATGTAATTCATGAAGGTTTCTTCCTGTCCCATTTCAAAGACTTACATCTGTATATTGCCGGTACGGGTAATGTGGCACAGAATCTTTTGGAGCAGATCCAAATACAGAAAGAGAAATTATTGAACGATCATTCTCTTAACATTAAAGTGGTGGGATTGACGAATTCCCGAAAGATGATCATCGACGAAGAAGGAATTGATCTTTCCAGCTACAAGGACCTGCTCTCCAAGGCTGAAAAAGCCGATTTATATGGTTTTCAGAAAAAAATCAAAGATCTTAATCTGAGAAATCCTGTTTTTATTGACTGCACTGCCAGTGAGCCGGTATCAGATCTGTATGAGACCCTGTTTGACCAGTATGTATCCATTGTCACAGCAAACAAAATTGCAGCTTCATCCCAATATGAGAAATACCGGAAACTTAAAAAAAAGGCCCAGGATAAAGGCGTCAGATTTATTTTCGAAACCAATGTCGGTGCCGGTTTACCGATTATTAATACCATTAATGACCTGATGCGATCAGGAGACAAAATTTACCGTCTTGAAGCCGTGCTTTCCGGTACCCTGAATACCATATCTGGGGAGATTCCATTAAGCAAAGCCATCGAATTGGCAAGAGAAAAAGGGTTTTCAGAACCCGATCCCAGAATAGACCTGAGTGGAAAAGATGTCTTACGAAAGTTGCTCATTTTATCACGCGAATCTGGGTATCCTTCTGAAGAGGAAGATATTGAAGTAAAAACATTTCTTCCTGAAGCCTTATTTCATGTAAAAATTGATGATTTCTGGGATTCGATAAAATCTCTCGATAATGAGTTTGAGCAAAAAAGAAAAGAACTGGAGAGAAATGAAAAGCGCTGGCGTTTTGTTGCCATTTTTGAAAAGGGCAAAGGAAAGGTGGAATTACTTGAGGTGAATAAAGAACATCCTGCTTATGAGCTGGCCGCAAGCAATAATATTGTCCTTATAACAACCGAAAGGTATAAAGAAGACCCCATGGTCATCCGCGGATATGGAGCAGGAGCCGCAGTAACGGCAGCCGGAGTTTTTGCCGATATTATCAGAATCGCAAACGTATAATAATACTTCATGCTTAAACTCGTAATATTTGACATGGATGGCCTGCTGATTGATACCGAACCTTTCTGGCAGGAAACGGAAAGAAAAGTGTTTTCGGAATATGGCCTTCATATTACCGAAGAGATGCAACATAGGACTTTTGGTCTTAGAACCGATGAACAGATCAGATACTGGTATGATTATCAACCCTGGGAGAATCCGGATTTTACTGAGATCGAGTATAAATATAATGAAATAATCAAAAGATACTTTAAAAACCAGGCAACCCTGATGGAGGGAGCCCAGGAAATTCTTGATTTTTTTAGTGAAAAGGCTATCGAAATGGCACTTGCATCTTCTTCAAACATGGAGCTGATCAATGCCTTTGTGGATCGTTTCGGTTTTAGAGATAAATTCTCTCTTTTATATTCCGCTGAAAATGAAAAATACGGGAAACCTCATCCGGCCGTTTATCTTACAACCGCCGATAAATTTGGGGTTCATCCCTCCCGCTGCCTTGCCTTTGAGGATTCTCTCAACGGTGTGATTGCGGCAAAGGCTGCCCGTATGAAGGTAGTGGCGGTGCCCGATAAAAAACATTTTCACTTGCGTGGTTATGCCATTGCCGATATGATACTCTCATCCCTAAACGAATTCAACGAAGACAAATACAACGATTTACTTTCTCAAAGATAAGGATATGAAAGAGTTACACGTTTTTTCACCCGCTACAGTTTCAAATATCGGACCCGGTTTTGATTTGATGGGATTTGCATTAAATGAGCCGGGAGATATTCTCCGTATTCGCAAAAACGGAAAACATGAAATCCGGTTGTATAATCATACGGAATTTGATCTCCCCGAGGATCCGGAAGAAAATGTAGCCGGAGTGGCTGTGAAAGCCTTATTGAAAGACCTTGAAAACTTCGAAGGTTTTGACATCATTTTTGAACAGAAAATTAAACCAGGTTCAGGAATTGGCTCCAGTGCCGCAAGCTGTTCCGCAGCGGTTTTTGGTGTTAATGAGATTTTAGGTAAACCTTTTGCAAAAAATAAGCTCATTGAATATGCTCTCGAAGGTGAATACCTGGCAAGCAAAAGCATTCATGCAGATAATATCGCTCCTGCAATGCTGGGAGGAATTGTATTGATAAGGCAATACAATCCAATTGACATCATAAACCTGAATGCTCCTGCTGAACTATGGTGTTCGATTGCTCATCCTGATATTGTAATAAAAACCTTTGAAAGCAGGTTGCTTATACCTGAAAAGATCCCTTTGCCCGATGCACTGTCTCAATGTGGCAATATTGCCGCTCTGGTTACAGGTATCATCACTTCAAATTATGATTTAATATTTCGTTCCATCGAAGACAGGATTGCCGAACCTGTTAGAAAAAAAAGCATTCCTGTTTATGATTCCCTGAAAGGTATTTTAAAGGAAGAAGGTATTAGCGCTTTTAATATATCCGGTTCCGGTCCCTCAATATTTGCCTTGACAAACGCTGAGGAAATGGCTGACAAAGCTGCAGATTTAATGAAAACCTCCTTTATTGAAAAGGGCATTTCCTGCAAATCCTATACCTCGAAAATCTCTGAACTCGGAACCCGTATTCTTTAAAAAGTACCATGAAATATTACAGTTCAACCAATAAGGATCTCAGAGTCAATTTGAGAGAAGCTGTTTTCAAAGGATTAGCACCGGATAAGGGATTGTTCATGCCTGAGCGTATTCCTGCTTTTCCTCCTGAATTTTTTAACGAAATCTATTCCTTTGATTTCCCTGCACTTTCTCTGGAAATAAGCAAGAAACTTTTCGGAGAAGACATCGATGCCAAAAATCTCAGCGGGCTTGTATATGATGCGATTAATTTTCCAACTCCTGTAATAGAATTAACACAAAACCTATCTGTACTTGAGCTATTTCATGGTCCTACCCTTGCTTTTAAGGATGTTGGTGCCCGGTTTATGGCTAGAATGCTTTCTTTGCTTGTGAAAAATCATCCGGAAGATATTCATGTCCTGGTCGCCACCTCAGGTGATACCGGTAGTGCCGTAGCAAACGGCTTTCTCGGAGTAGACGGGATTAAAGTACATGTTCTTTATCCCAAAAATAAAGTAAGTAAGATCCAGGAAATTCAGTTTACCACCCTGGGAAAAAATATTTCAGCACTGGAGGTAGATGGTACTTTTGACGATTGTCAACGAATGGTAAAAAAGGCATTTAACTGTTCCGGACTTCAGGAAAAAATGACACTCACCTCGGCCAATTCCATCAATCTGGCAAGATTGCTTCCTCAAACATTCTATTATTTCAATGCATACCGCCAGATTGAAAAAAAAGAGAAGTTGGTTTTTTGTGTACCCAGCGGGAATTTCGGAAATCTTACCGCAGGATTAATTGCCAGAAGTATGGGATTACCGGTTGATCATTTCATTGCTGCTACCAACGTTAATGACATTGTCCCTCACTATCTTCAAACCGGAATATTCAAGACCCGGGCTTCCTTATCCACAATTGCCAATGCTATGGATGTTGGAGATCCTTCTAATTTTGACAGAATGTTGGATCTTTTTGATCATTCACATGGGAAAATGAAGAAGGTAATTAGTGGATACGCTTATAAGGATGAAGAAATTCGAGCCGGGATTAAAACCTGCCTGAAAGAAACAGGCTACCTTCTTGATCCTCACGGATCAACAGCATACCTGGCAGCCAAAGAATATCAGAAAAAAAATCCCGAAACACATCTCATATTTCTTGAGACTGCCCATCCCGCGAAATTCCGGGAAACCGTTACCGGAACAGTCGGAAAGGAGATTGATATCCCAGAACGTTTACAAAAGTTTTTCAACCGGAAAAAACAAGCCATTCCACTAAAGAATGATTTTCAGGCCCTAAAAGACTATCTGTTGAATGCCAGGTGAATAGCCAAAGTGCATTAACTGTCTTTATTTCAGTATATTACAAAAACAACCTCGAAGGTCTTAAGACCTTCGAGGTTTTATAAGATACAAAACCGTACTGCAATCTCATTGCAGTGTTGAAAAAAAATTAATACAGCCCCTGATCAAGCATTGCGTTGGCAACCTTCAGGAAACCTGCAATATTTGCGCCTTTGACGTAATCAGTATACCCCTCGGAATTGGTTCCGTACTTAACACAATTTTCATGAATATTGCTCATAATATGATGTAATCTGGTGTCTACCTCATCCCGTTGCCAGTTTATCTTCATTGAATTCTGAGCCATTTCGAGCCCTGAAGTTGCCACTCCTCCTGCATTAGATGCCTTGCCTGGAGCATAAAGGATCTTTTTCTCATGAAAAACTTCAATCGCTTCAGGTGTACAGGGCATATTTGCGCCTTCTGTAATACATAAGCAACCATTACTTACAAGATTCTTCGCATCTTCAGCATTAAGCTCATTCTGGGTGGCACATGGGAGTGCGATATCACAAGGCACTTCCCATGGGTGTTTCCCCTGAACAAATTCAACCCCTTCATATTCGTAGGCATAAGGCCTTACGATATCTTCATTGGTTGCCCTGAGCTCCAGCATGTAATCAATCTTTTCACCGCTAACACCTTCCGGATCATAAATATATCCATCAGGTCCTGAAAGAGTTACCACTTTTCCACCCAACTCGGTGACTTTTTTGGCAGCCCCCCAGGCCACATTCCCAAAACCGGAAATAGCTACCCGCTTATTGGTAAATGTTTCTTCTATGGTTTTCAACATTTCCTGCGCAAAATATACCGTGCCAAACCCTGTTGCTTCGGGCCTAATCAGCGAACCGCCCCAATTGAGACCTTTTCCTGTAAAAACTCCGGTATTTTCCCGGGCAAGCTTACGGTACATGCCATACATATATCCGATCTCACGACCCCCAACACCTATATCTCCGGCAGGGATATCGGTTTGTGGACCTATATTGTGAAACAATTCAAGCATAAAAGAATTACAAAAGCGCATGATCTCACTGTTTGATTTTCCTTTGGGGTCAAAATCCGACCCTCCTTTTGCTCCCCCCATAGGAAGACTGGTCAGGCTATTCTTAAAGATCTGTTCAAACCCAAGAAACTTGAGAATGCTAAGATTTACACTGGGGTGAAATCTCAAGCCACCCTTATAAGGTCCAATAGCATTATTGAATTGAACCCGGTATCCACGGTTAACGTGAATCTTTCCTTCATCATCTTCCCAGGGTATCTTAAAGGTTATTACCCTATCGGGTTCAATCAATCTTTCAATGATCTGCCCCGATTCAAACTGAGGATTATCATTATAAACTTCTTCAATGGATTCCAGAACCTCCCTGACAGCCTGATGGTACTCAGCCTCACCAGGGTTTTTTTTGATGAGGTCATTCATGAGAATATCTACGTTCATAGCAGGAAATTTAAGTTAATCAATGTAATGCAAATTTGAGGATAGTACTATATCCTATGTAAAAATGGTTTTAAATGTAAATATTACCAAATTTTAGAAAGGAATAATAATATGATTTTAAGCATGCTAAACACATGACTTTCATCATATTCCAACTTAAAAAGATAGTTATTTCCTTTTATTTTTTATGCAGCTTGTAGATTACCCCTGTATTTGTTCTGCCGTCTATTACTATTTTAAGGGGATTTGGGAAGGTAACCCGGCGGATATATTCATCCTCATAAACATGGGGTTGACTGTTAAGGTATTCAATATCAAAAAAACCATCTTTTATATAAGGGTTAACGGTAAGATACCCTACACCAAAGGAAGTAAGATTCTGAAAAAAATGCGTCCCCTGACTCGGATCTATTCGATAGTTCTCAAGACCTGATTCTACAATGATTCTCGCAGCTGATATCTGGCCCCAATTTATAGGGATTCCCAGCCATGGATCGGAAGAGCCCCATCTTCCCGGACCCACCAGGATATAATTCTTGTTTTCTTCCAACATCTGAGCATTTATTTTTTCGATTTTATCGGCAATACTCTTTGTTTTTGAAGCATTGAATGAATCCGGTTTCACATAAATAAAATCCCGGATGTTTTTAAAAACACCATTGCCCAGTCCTGACTTGGAATAAATAATTGTTTTTTTGGGATCAACTTCACTTAACTTATAAGTTTGGTCCTGATCATTATCAACAATAGGGCGAATTTGTAAAAAATTAAAAACAGGAGGAGTTCCTTTAGGGACATCAAGGTTCACCGCAAATTCAATCTCGATCGGAAGATTCATTTCATGTTGCCCAATTTTCAGTAAAGTTGAAAGAATGTCGGCAAGAGGAAAAATCTCATGGTTGAGTATGTTGGAAAAAGTAACCACTTTCTTACCCCTCTCGACAAATCCATCCCGTAGCATTTTACTATCATAATCGTAAATGGAAGTTACATGCTTTAATGTTTGATCTTTTTCGGCTTCCTGAATTTTAAGTTTTAAGAGGTTTACCGCATCGTCAACAGAAGGAACAAAACTCTCGCTTTCCAGATTTAGGGCATAAAAATACTTTTGTGTATCTCTCAGAAGAGTATCGGGTGATGATAATTGCAAAATTTTCTTGGGATATTTCGGAGAGAACCTTAGCGACAATCCGCCATCCACGATGTATTTGCCCAATCCGAAAGCAATGCTGGCAATACCATCCCCGGGCTTTTCTGGCTTTACAGGATAAAAATTAATGGACCGGGCAACTCCGGATATGGTGGGATAAAAACGGTTTCCATGCTTGGATCCTACCACCTCCTGAAGAATGATTCCCATTTTTTCTTCATCGATCACATTAGCAGTAGCAGCCATGTATGATTTACTTTTTCTGAAATAAACCGACGCGTAAACCGACTTGATGGCGTTGGTTAACATTCTTATGGTAAGGGCATGGTCAGATTCAACCACAGGGATCATGTAAGTAGAGTAAATTCCCGCAAAAGGCTGGTAATGTGAATCTTCCAGCTTACTGGAGGAGCGTATGGCTATTGGACTTTTAACCACCGATATGAAAGCATATAGATCCTGATGGACCCAGCCCGGGAGTTTTGCGAAAACAAAATGCTGCAATATCTCCTCATCACTCATATCAGACATGCCAATCTTATAAAGATCATTTGTCTCCATAAACTCATCAAACACATCGGTACTCAAGACTACCGTTCTCGGTATGGTGATGATTGCATTCTTATATTTGGTAAAAAGGGAGTGTTGCTTAATGACAGAATTAATAAAGGCCAGTCCCCTTGCCTTTCCGCCAATAGAACCTTCCCCAATTCTGGAGAAACTCAGGTATTCATCAAAGCTGTTTTTATCAAATTTAGCAATGATTCCTCTACCCTTGCTTATTCTGAAACTTGAAATGGCTTCATATATGTAACTTCTGACTTCATCCAGGTTTCGAAAATCTTCTTTCCTTAAATACTTAAACAACTGAGCAATAGGAAAGATTGCTCTGGCATTAAGCCATTTTGAGAAATCGTTTCTGGAAGCATGATATTCGAGAACTTCATCTGAAACCCTTAGGATCAGATGCTGGAGAGACTGAAGGTCCGAAGCCCTGGCAATTTCCCTGCCGGTCTTTGGATCCAGAAAAACAAACTCTCCAAAGGCAAAATAACGGATGATAAAATTCCTTACCTCAATAGAAAGTGTTTTTGAGTACTTGTGCACAAAACCTGCATTTAACTTTTCAGCATATTTTTTGTTCTTCACATCGGAAGACTGCAGCAAAAAAGGCATATGGGGATCTTCATCTTTTACCACCTTACATAACTTAAGTCCGGCTTTTGTCTTGTTATCCCGTTTATTATTAACCTTAAAACTAACATCTGAGATAATTCCAAGGAGGTTATTTTTATACAAATGATAGAGCTCCAGGGCCTCGTCATAGGTTTTGGCCAGCAATATTTTCGGCCTTCCTCTCATTCTCAGCATTTTTTGATGTTCATTCAAAGCTTCTTTCATGAAGTCTCTTGATTGTTTCAGAATAATCTTATACAAGAGAGGAAGATAAATTGAAGTATAGCGTATAGAATCCTCGACAAGAATAATTACCTGTACTCCCACATTTTCAACATCATGTTCCACGTTCATGGAATCTTCAATAAGTTTGATAATTGCCAGCAGCAGATCCGCATTTCCCAACCAGCAAAACACATAATCAATGGCTGAAAGATCTTCTTTCTGCAGTTTAAGTGAAACTTCACGATTAAAATGAGTAAGCACAACAATGGGAATTTGTGCATATTTCTTTTTAATCTGCCGGGCCAGGTCAAAAGTATCGGCGTCCCCGATATTTAACATCTCAATAATAAGATCGATATTTTCTTTTTCCAGGGTTTCAAATGCCAGCCTGGCTGAATGTGCCTTTATAAATATGGGAGGATATCTTAGGTTAAGAGAAACGTATTCATTAAAAATCTGTTCATCTATTCTTCCATCTTCTTCCAGCATAAAGAAATCATAATTACTACTAATTATCAACACCTTACGTATGCGATTCTGCATAAGTCCACCAAACTCAGTCATGCTAAAGTCAATGGTGGGGATATCAAAATTTCTGTGTCGTATTTGCAAAGGATCAATCATATCAGTCAGTTTTCAATATTTTTTCACCGGATTTTTTATGAACAACCGCAATTCTCTTTTTTCCATCCATTACCACACACAGAGGGTCGGAAAAATATACATGTTTAAGATGTGTAGTTTCCTCCATTGTTTTTTGTTGATGCAATCCATTCCAATCGATAAATTCTGAAGAGGAATCGTGTTGAACAGAAAAATAACCCACATTCATCGAAGTAACATTATGAAAAAAATGAGATCCGAGAGAAGCATCAAGGGGAAAGTTATCCAGACTGGTTTCAACAATCACCTTTGCGGCAGAAATTTGAGACCAGTTTACTGGTATCCCGATAAATGGATCACTTGTTCCCCATCTTCCGGGGCCAATGAGTAAATAACTCTTTTTGTTTTTAACGAATTTTTTGTTCATCACCTCTATTTCCGCAGCAATCTGTTGGGTTTTTGTTTTATTAAAAGCTTCATTTTTGACAAAAATAACGTCCCTGATTCCATCGATTTTACCATTTCCCATACTTTTTTCAGAAAGGATAATAATCTCCTCTTTTTCAATATCTTCCCTGTCGATATTATATTCTCCAACACTTCCAAGCAAGGGTTTTATCTGCAGCAGGTAAAATGAAGGAAATCCATTTTCACCAGGCTTAAGGTCCATGGCATATTCTATTTCAACTGGAGAACCGAGAGCTTCTTTCCCAACGTCCAGGATGAATTCTAAGGTTTTGGCCAAAGGAGCATAATGATATTTTAAAATATCTGCAAAATTTAAAATTCTCGGACCTTTTACATCCAACCCGGGATTTATCCTGTCGTTTTCAGGGTCATAAACCGAAGCAAGGTGATTAAGGGTTTTATGTTTCTCAGCTTCAGAAATAGTTAACCGACAAAGATTTGATTCCGAGCCTTCTTTAAATAGATTGACATCCTGACGAGACAGGTCCAGGGTTAAAAATTCCACCTGACTATGCTTATAAAGGCTTCTGGGTGAATACACATCCAGTTCGGGATAACGGGGTGAAAAACGGTAAGCCTTTTCTCCATTTACAACATAATGTCCAAGTCCCAGGGCAGAGATCGCAAAACCATCCTCCGGCTCCATATGAGAAATAGGATAATAGTTATGAGATTGAGCAATTCCACTTATGTGAGGATAGTAATAATTATCATAAGCATTCCCAACGACCTCCTGAATGACAATGGCCATTTTTTCCTCTTCCAATTTATAATTAATGGCTTCAAAATATGCCCTGGATTTGTTTGAGAAAATGGAAGCAAAAACGAGCTTTACCGCATCGGTCAGATGCTTATATCTTATTTTGAAGTCTTCATTATTATTAGGCAATAAACAGGTTTCAAATATTCCTGAAAAAGGTTGAGTAGTACTATCTTCCAACAAACTTGATGACCGCACAGCCAGGGGTTTTTTAAGGACTTTGAGCAAGGTCTTTAATCGCTTATCAATATTATAGGTAAGATCTCCCGTAAGAAACAGTTCAATGATTTCCTGATATGAATAATGCACATGAATGATATCATGAAATTTATTCTTTTCAAGAAAAATATCAAAGTCTTCGGTTCCAAAGATGCTGGTTCGGGGGGTCATGATATTGATATTTGGGATAAGATCTGAAAAATTTAAATTGTATATCAGGGTATTAATAAATGCCAGTCCTCTTCCTTTACCTCCCAGTGCACCTCTTCCCAGACTTACAATATTGGTTTCATCCAGTAATGCTGATTCTTCAAAATTCACAATCTTACCGGTATTGGATTCATTCCGGTATTTTTTAATCACAAATTTGAGGTAATTCCGAAATTCATGAGGTTGTTTAAAATCTGTTACTTTAACCGGGTGGATAAGCTTTGCGATTTTTATTTCTCCCCTGGCCATTAACCAAAGAGAAAAATGATTGCGCTTTCCGTGATACATCAAAGATTCTATCGGGATGGTCTCAATTTGCTTTTCGAATTCTTTTAAGGATTTCGCCTCAGCTATTTTTCGTCCGCCGGGATCCCGGTACTCAAAATTTCCAAAACCCAGGTGATGTCCGATAAAGCTTCTGATATCCTGAAGGAGGGTCTCTGAATTTTTATTAATGAAAATAGACTTCAATTCGAAAGCCATCCTGGCGTTTTGCACTTCAGAAGATTGCAAAACGGTTGGAAGTCCGGGATATTTCTCTTTCATCATGCGAACAAGCTTAAAACCTGCCGTTTCATCGGTAATACCGCGACGTGAAAACTTCACATCCGCCATCAGGCAAAGCAGATTATCTCCGTAATTATCGATAATCTCAAGGGCATCCTCATAGGTTCTTGCCAGCAGGATTTTAGGGCGCGCTCTCAACCTCAGAACCCGGAAGAGATCATCGGTTGATACATCATCGATAATCCGCCGTGTCTGGTCCATGACCGAATTATAGAGCATGGGAAGGTACCTGGAGTAGTATATTTCAGAATCTTCTACAAGCAAAATAACTTTAACCAGACCAATCTGCGTATCATTTTCAACATTTATTTTATCTTCCAGCAATTTCACCATTGCAAAGAATATTTTGGAATCTCCGTTCCAGATAAACAGATTGTCAATGAATTGAAGATTTTCAGGTCTGGATTTAAAGTTTTCCACTTCCCGGTTATTATTCAACAGAACATAAATGGGAATATAGGTGTATTCTTCCTTTACCATTTTTGCAATGCGCACCGGAGTATTTCGGTCACTTCCGATCATAAGCATAACCAGGTCAAAGTGCTTTTTATTCAACTGCTGTTTGGCTTCTTCGAAAGTAGAAACACCCGTAACTCTGGGCATTGAAGTCAGATTCAGCTGATGGTATTCTCCCAGTATATGTTCAGAAAATCTTCCCTCTTTTTCAATTGTAAACGCATCATAAAGTGTAGAAACCAGCAAAATTTCACGAACCTTATAAGGCATCAGATCGTGGAAAATATCGCGGTTTGCGTTCTGATTATTGAGAAATTTCTGCAATAATTTTCTGCTATTGATCTCCTTTGGCTTGTGGAATTCTTTCATTTCGGAACGCACCTGATCGGCTTCCAACGATTTTTTTAATATGTTACGGGCCTCTACGGTATTCAAATAATTATTCAGGATACTGGCAAGATTATCAATAAGTTGTCTCTCTTCAATTAAAAAAGGTCCCTCATCAATATCCCTGAACTTTTGAAGATAGTAAACTTCAATTTCCCCTGTTCTGTTATCCAGGGTGGAAAAAGTTTGGCTTTGTTTCCATTCTGTCTCCTCAAAGGCTCTGCTTTTATACTCTTTACCATCGAAAGTAATCCTGGCGACTGTATTTTCAGGATACTGCCAGGCCCTGGGAAGCACATGCACAATTCTCCTGAGCGTTTCTTCCACCGTCTTTCCTTCTTTAATTATCTGAGTGGTTTGATTGATGGCAGCAAGCTCCTTTAGCCGTTCCCGCTTCTCATGAAGCAACTTCTGAAGTTCATCATTTGATTTAGGAGAGTCCATATTATTACATATTAGCGGTATAGATAAATCGTTTGTATTTTCTATATAACAAAATTCAGCTTAATTCAGCATAAACACAAAAAGTTTCCCGAACTTCCCGGATTCACAGCTCTTTTCAGTCCTGAAGACTTCAAATGGCCTGTCGGTTTGACCACTGGAATCTTTGGCATTGGAATTCCGAACCAAGCCTGATGCACAATATTAATTCAAAAGTAAATTAATGATGTTAAATCAATCAAAAGAATAGGCAAAATAAAGCCAGGTCCATATATATGACGAACCTGGCTTAAATTTTATTATGATAAAAAAGGAAAAGGATCCTTATCAATCTTCATTTATTTCAAAAACATGTCCACTGGTGAGGAGGTCGTCCATGTTTTTTATCGGCGAATCTTTCTTTTTATTTCGTAATTGCTCATATAGCATGGATTCGTACACCTGATTCTTCACAGCTCTGATAACACCCATAGCTACCGGATATTCCGGCAAGGTCATCCTTGCGAGCATATAATGAGTAGTATCATCAGGATCGTGAGCGTTATGCACCAGGATATCATCTTCTGTAATCCCATCCTTACCTAAGGTAACCACTTCAAATCTGTTCCATTTGAGCA
>CAZQOV010000064.1:0-17137 GCA_964595055.1 uncultured Bacteroidaceae bacterium
GTATTCCTCTTCGCCCAGTTCTTTCAGGGCTTCTTCAAGGGATTCTGATTCAGCATCCTCTTTAAAGTAAAGGAAGATGTCTTCCTGTTTATCTTCATCAATAACTTCATTAATATAATAATCCAGGTTTAACCGGGTACCGCTATTGATAATTGCCTCAATTTCGCTGAGGAGTTCATGCATCTCCATTTTTTTTGAATCTGCTATATCATCGAGTGGAATCTGGCGGTCGATGCTCTGGATAATGAAGACTTTATTTCCGGATTTATTAACGACGGATTTAACGACCATATCCTGGGGTCGGATGATTTCTTTTTCCTCGACATAATCCTTGATCAGATCGACAAACTCTTTTCCATATCTTTTTGCTTTTCCCGCTCCTACACCGACGATATTATGAAGTTCCTCAAGCGCAACAGGGTACTGTATTGCCATATCCTGCAATGAAGGATCCTGAAATATTACAAAAGGCGGGAGATTATGCTTTTTGGCTATTTTTTTCCTGAGGTCCTTAAGGATTTGGAGAAGTTCCGCATCCATAGTTCCGCCTCCGGCTCCACCTTCGCTTTCGGTATCTTCATGAGCTTCGTAGTCATGATCCTGTGTAAGCATAAACGATACGGGTTTATCGATGAATTTTTCTCCTGTCCCGGTTAGTTTGAGAAGGCCATAATTTTCAATGTCTTTTGATAGCAGGCGAGCAATTAGGGCTTGCCGGATAACTCCATTCCAGAACTTTATGTCCCGGTCTTTTCCAACACCGAATATTTCCAGTTTATGGTGATTATATGCCTTCACTCCGGAATCGGCCTTGCCGGCAAGAATTGCTGCTACATGCTCAGCTTTAAACTTTTGGTTGATTTCGCGGATGACTTTAAGGGCCATAACCACATAGTCTTTGCCTTCAAATTCTTCTTTTGGGTGAAGGCAATTGTCACAATTTCCGCAGGTTCCTTCCATCACTTCTCCAAAATAATTCAACAAAATTTTGGGTCGACAAACGGAAGATTCAGCATAGGATACTGTTTCCAATAACAACTGTCTGCCAATTTCCTGTTCGGCAACCGGTTTTCCCTGCATGAATTTTTCGAGTTTCTGGATGTCTTTGTAGCGGTAGAAGGCAATGCATCGACCTTCGCCACCGTCTCTACCAGCCCTGCCGGTTTCCTGGTAATACCCTTCCAGCGATTTAGGGATGTCGTAATGAATGACAAAACGGACATCAGGTTTATCAATCCCCATTCCGAAGGCTATGGTGGCAACGATCACATCGGCCTCTTCCATCAGGAACATGTCCTGATTTTTACCGCGGGTTGCAGCATCCATCCCTGCATGATAAGGCAAGGCTTTAATGCCATTCACCTGAAGTGTTTTGGCGAGTTCTTCAACTTTTTTCCGGCTCAGGCAATAGATAATGCCCGACTTGCCTTTATTCTTCAGGATATATTTGATAATTTCTTTGGTAGCGTTAATCTTGGGGCGAATCTCGTAATACAGGTTTACCCTACGGAAAGAATCTTTAAATACTGTGGCTTCAAGCATTTCAAGATTTTTCTGGATGTCATGTTGTACCTTAGGGGTGGCTGTAGCGGTAAGCGCAATGATCGGGGCATTTCCTATTTTATTGATAATAGGCCTTATCCGTCTGTACTCGGGCCGGAAATCATGACCCCATTCGGAAATACAATGAGCCTCATCAACAGCGTAAAAAGAAATCTTAACATTTTTAAGAAATATGATATTATCTTCCTTGGTAAGGGATTCGGGGGCAACATAAAGCAGTTTTGTGATGCCGGAAAGCACATCCTCTTTTACTTTTGAAATTTGTGTTTTAGAAAGGGAGGAGTTCAGGAAATGAGCAATGCCATTTTCGGTACTAATGCTACGCATAGTGTCTACCTGGTTTTTCATCAGGGCGATCAGAGGGGAAATTACAATTGCTGTGCCATCCAGAATTAAGGATGGCAGCTGGTAACAAAGAGATTTTCCGCCTCCGGTGGGCATCAGTACGAAACTATCATTTGCTGCTAATACATTTCTGATGATGGATTCCTGATTTCCTTTAAAGCTGTCGAATCCAAAGTACTTCTTTAAATAATTATATAATTTATTTTCTCCACTCACAATATCCTGTCTTTTCAATTTTTTACTTAAACAGATGTTAAATTCACACAAATATAACTATAATAAGGATAAATATATTATGACGTTTGTTAGTTATGTTTTTGTCTTCAGGATTAATCTTTATTACAAAGCACTATCAGTTCATTACATCGATGTTTATCCATATTAAATTTATTAATAAAATTTGTATTATTAAAATACTGCTTTTAATTAAAAGGTAGATTCACACAATTTTTTACTTATTTTGTGATTCTTTTATAAATAATTTTCAGAAACTGAAATTCATTAAGAATGGCAAAGAAGAATGAAGACGAAATGTCATTTCTTGAGCATCTTGAGGTGTTAAGATGGCATCTGGTAAGAGCAATCCTGGGTGTTTTTGTAGCCGCAATCATTGCTTTTATTTTTAAGAATATAATTTTTGATAAAATAATACTTGCTCCAAAGTCTCCTTCATTTCCCACTAATATATTTTTATGTGACCTGGGCAAGATGACGGGAATTCTGCAGCTCTGCATCAATACTCTACCCCTTGAAATCATATCCATAAAGATGGCAGGACAGTTTACCATGCACATACTTGTTTCCCTTGTGGGGGGGTTTATTGTGGCATTCCCATATGTATTTTATCAGATGTGGAGTTTTGCGGTTCCAGCCCTTCATAGTAATGAAAAGCAGCATGCAAGAGGTGCAGTATTTTCCAGTTCTTTACTTTTTATGCTCGGGGTTTTGTTTGGTTACTTCATTATTTCACCCCTTACGGTTCATTTTCTTGGAAGCTACAGTGTCAGCACCGAAGTGACCAACCAGATCAATCTTATTTCATACGTAAGCACCCTGGCTTCTGTCGTTCTTGCCTCGGGGATAATTTTTGAATTGCCGGTCCTGGCTTATTTTCTCACGAAAGTGGGGTTAGTCACACCAGAATTCATGAAAAAATACCGTCGTCATTCACTAATTGTCATTCTTGCTCTTTCGGCTATTATTACTCCTCCAGATGTGTTTAGTCAGGTTTTGGTTGCTGTCCCGCTTATCATTCTCTATGAGGTAGGGATTTATATTTCAAGAAGGATTATTCGTCGCCAGGAAAAAGAAGATCGGTTAAGAGAAAGTGAATATAAAAAATAAATGGGTTCCATCGAACGTTAGTATCTTCGAATCTTAATGATATGAAACTCTACACGAAAAATCTTATCAAAAAATACCGTTCGAGAACGGTTGTAAATAAGGTGTCGATTGAGGTTGACAGAGGCGAGATTGTTGGGTTACTTGGGCCTAACGGTGCCGGTAAAACCACTTCATTTTACATGATTGTAGGACTTATTACGCCTAATGAAGGAAAAATTTTTATGGATGATGAGGATATTACCAATTTGCCGGTTTATAAAAGGGCCCGGAAAGGAATTGGTTATTTGGCTCAGGAAGCCTCTGTATTCAGAAAGCTCAGCATTGAGGACAATATTTTAGCTGTTCTTGAAATGTCGGATATGTCGCGGGAAGAGCAAAAAGAAAGACTGGAATCTTTGTTGCATGAGTTTGGGTTGCAGAAAATCCGGAAAAGCCTGGGAATCCAGCTTTCCGGAGGTGAGAGGCGGAGGACTGAGATAGCCAGAGCCCTTGCACTTAATCCCCATTTTATTTTGCTTGATGAGCCTTTTGCCGGGGTGGATCCGATTGCGGTTGAAGATATTCAGGAAATTGTTTCCAAGTTAAAGGAAAAGAACATTGGAATTCTGATAACCGATCATAATGTTCATGAAACACTATCCATAACCGACAGGGCATATTTGCTCTTTGAAGGTGAAATTCTCAAGGCCGGTACTGCACACGATCTTGCCGAAGATGAGCAGGTGAGAAAACTCTACCTGGGAAAGAACTTCGAATTGAGAAGTTTTTAAGGAAGGTGAGTTGTTTTGGAGGTGAATCAGCCTGCTGGTAAGTCGTTTCACTGTTAAGCAGGGCTCTTCCGCGAGCTGGGATTTACTCATAAAGGCAGTGACTTGCCAAGCCAGCGCCTCATCAGTGAAGTATCTCTCTTATTTCCTTTTTTCAATAAAAAAACTTACCTTTGCACAAATTTTGCGCGGATGTGGCGGAATTGGTAGACGCGCTAGACTTAGGATCTAGTTCCGAAAGGAGTGGGGGTTCGAGTCCCTTCATCCGCACGCTAAAATAAACCGCTGATGCTTAAGCGTATACGACTTAAGTATTCGGCGGTTTTGAAACTTAAAAAGGTATAAATTAACGAATATGGACATTTCAAGAGAACAGAATGATCAATTAAATGCTGTAGTAACAGTTAAACTGAAAGAGCCTGATTATCAGGAAAGGATAGATACTATTTTAAAAGATTACCGGAAAAAAGCGAACATCAAAGGCTTTCGACCCGGCAAGGTGCCCATGGGTATGATCCGGAAGATGTATTATAAACCTGTTCTCGTGGATGAGATCAATCGCATGGTATCAGAAAAACTCATGTCTTATATTCAGGAAGAAAATTTGCAAATTCTGGGAGAGCCAATGCCCCATGGCGGAGATGCTGTAGATCCTGATTTTGATAATGATAAGGAATTTGAGTTTAAGTTTGATCTGGGTCTGGCTCCCGACCTTGATGTGGAGGTTAGCGAGAAGGATAAAATTCCTTTTTACAAAATAAAAGTTGAGAAAAAAGTAATTGATGATCAGGTAGATAATATTGCCAAGCGTTTCGGTGAATTCAGGTCAGTTGACAAGGCTGGTAGTGACGAGCTTATTGTAGCAGACCTTTATCAGGTAGATGAAGAAGGAAACCGGCTTGAAAACGGAGTAATTTCTGAAGAAGCCAGCATGTCGCTCGACATGATGAAAGATGAGAAAGAAAAAAAGAAGTGTAAAGACAAGAAAGCCGGAGATAAGGTCATCCTTGATGTAAAAAAAGCCTATCCCAATGATGCGGAACTGGCATCATTATTGAAGGTTGAGAAGAGTGAACTGGAAAGCTTGAATGGCAAATTTGAGGCGGAGATAAAGGAAGTGAAAGAGTTTGTAAAACATGAGGTTAATCAGGAATTGTATGATAAGGTATATGGGGAAGGCAATGTGAATACACTTGAGGAATTCCGGTCCAAGGTTGAAGAGGAATTGAAAATGAATTATGAGCGAGAATCAAACTATAAATTTGCTTTGGATGTTAAGGATTATTACACAGATAAGGCAAAGGTTGAGCTTCCTGTCGACTTCCTGAAACGTTGGATCGTATCAACAAACGAGGATATCACGGAAGAAAAGATTGATGAGGAATTTGAAAAGTATGAAGAAGAATTTAAGTGGCAACTGGTGAAGGATAAAATTGTTAAGGATAATGAAATCACAGTGAGTGATGAAGAATTATTTGAATATGCCTTCATTCTGAGCAAAAACCAGTTTTATCAGTATGGCCTGTACAATGTTCCTGATGAACAAATTGAAAGTTTTGCCAGAGAGCAGCTTACCAAACCGGAAGAAGCCCGAAGACTCCGTAATCAAAAAAGTGAAGATAAAGTAGTGAAATTTATTAAAGAAAAGGTTAAATTAGACGAGAAGGAAGTTTCGGAAGATAAGTTTCGTAAACTATTTGAAAAATAATTTGTTACATAATCGATTATCGTTATGAGTAAAGATGAATTTCGTAAATATGCGACCAAACATAAAGGGATCAGTTCATTGACCCTTGATCGATATAATTCCGTTTATGGGAGTTACATCTCCCCAACCATTATTGAAGAGCGACAATTAAATATTGCCACTATGGACGTTTTTTCGCGTCTGATGATGGACAGGATTATTTTCCTCGGGACCCCTATCGATGATTACGTAGCCAATATCATTCAGGCACAGTTGTTATTTCTGCAATCTACAGATCCATCCAAGGATATTCAGATCTATTTTAACACTCCCGGGGGATCTGTTCATGCGGGTCTGGGAATATACGACACGATACAGTATATTTCCTGTGATGTGGCCACCATTTGTACAGGCATGGCGGCCTCGATGGGTGCAGTTCTGCTAACGGCAGGAACAAAAGATAAGCGATCTGCATTACCTCATTCGAGGGTTATGATCCATCAGCCTATGGGTGGTGCCCAGGGCCAGGCTTCAGATATTGAAATTACGGCCAGGGAGATCATGAAACTTAAGAATGAATTATACCAGATCATTGCCAATCACTCAGGAAAAACCGTGACAAAAGTGGAAAAGGATGCTGACAGGGATTTTTGGATGACTGCCAAGGAGGCGAAAGAATATGGAATGATCGATGAAATTTTAGAAAGAGATATCAATCTCAAAAGCTGATATATGGATAGATGCTCATTTTGCGGTAGAGAGAAAAAAGATACCAATCTGCTTATTGCGGGTATCAGTGGTCATATTTGTGATCGGTGCATCGATCAGGCCCACAGCATAGTTCAGGAGGAACTGGGAAGTAAAGCCGATTTTGATGTGAATGAAATTCGTTTGCTCAAACCCAAAGAGATCAAAAAATTTCTTGATCTTTATGTTATCGGACAGGAAGAGGCAAAAAAATACATTTCTGTTGCGGTTTATAACCATTATAAGCGCCTGATGCAGATGGGGAAAAAGGATGAAGATGAGGTGGAAATTGAGAAGTCGAACATCATTATGGTTGGAGAGACGGGAACAGGAAAAACTTTGTTGGCCAGGACCATCGCCAGGATGCTTCATGTTCCCTTTACCATCGTAGATGCTACCGTCCTTACCGAAGCAGGTTATGTGGGAGAAGATATCGAAAGTATCTTGACCCGCTTGCTTCAGGTTGCCGATTATAATCTTGAAGCCGCTGAAAGAGGGATCGTTTTTATTGATGAAATCGATAAAATTGCCCGTAAAGGTGATAACCCGAGTATTACCAGAGACGTATCAGGAGAAGGGGTACAACAAGGACTCTTGAAGCTTCTGGAGGGAAGTGTTGTAAACGTACCCCCACAGGGAGGCCGCAAACATCCGGATCAAAAAATGATTCCCGTCAATACCAAGAATATTCTGTTTATCTGTGGAGGGGCTTTCGACGGAATCGAACGAAAAATCGCAAACCGTTTGAATACACAGGTAGTGGGGTACAGAGCCAGCAAGGATAGTGAACAAGTAGACAGAGATAACTTATTGCAATACATTGCACCGATGGACCTCAAAGCCTTTGGTCTTATACCCGAGATTATCGGAAGGTTACCCATCCTGACCCATCTTAACCCTTTGGATAAGCTAACCCTGAGAAGGATATTGACAGAGCCGAAGAACTCTATAACAAAACAATACATCAAACTTTTTGGACTGGATGATATTGAACTTAGCTGGGGTGATGATGCACTGGATTATATTGTGGAGAAAGCAGTCGAATTCAAACTTGGAGCAAGAGGACTCCGATCGATATGCGAAGTAATTATGATGGATGCCATGTTTGATACTCCCGGTGAGAGCAAGGAAAAAATCCATGTAGATGAAGACTATGCCCGTCAGAAGCTGGAGAAGGCTAATCTTAAGAGACTTAAGGCAGCTTGATTGAAAGTAAATGCAGAGATTTTAGAATTTTCGTTTTGAGAGAACAGACCCCAGGAGGTTCGGTAACCCTTGGGGTCTGTTCTTTATGCAGATGGATGAATGCTTTGAATTTCTTTGTGTTACAAACAGTAGTTAGCTAAAAATCCCTCATGGGTAGATTGTATCTCCCGGAGAAGATAACAGGCAAGGTTCAATCGTTGAATCACTTATTTGCTTCAGCCGGGTTTTCCAATGTTTGATTAGTTAATAATCATTGCAACCTTGCAGATGGGTTTTTGAACTATTTGCATTATTTGTCATAGGATGGTATCCTTAATTATATTTCTTATACAACTCCTCAACCATCTCAAAAACGGCCGGACATACTGTGGTGTTTTTCAAAGTCAGATCCAGGATCTGGACAAATCTTTTTCTGTCGGTATGAGGATATTCCCTGCAGGCTCTGGGTCTTGCCTCATAGATTGAACAATAGTTATCATCCATCAGGAAAGGGCAGGGGCTGTTATTGAAGACAAAATCTCCATCTTCATCTTCTTTGAGATAACAGGAAACAAATTCAGAAGGTTTAATCCTAAGGAATTTAGCTATTCGCTGGATATCCTTATCAATTAACAAAGGGCTGATGCTTTTGCAGCAATTCGCACATTCCAGGCAATTGATCCTGTCAAAAGCTTCATAATGAAGATTTTTCATGACCTGATCAAGCTCTGGAGGATTCATCTTTTTGAGTTTCCGGAACAGCTTTTTATTTGCTTTTTTCCGGTCTGATGCTTTATCTTTTAATTCTTCTGGTTTGATCATATTATACAGGCTAAGGTGACCTTATGACTTATTTGTCTTTCTTAAAACTAAATTGCGTTATGCAGGATAAGGGGGTCTGACAGCCTTTTTGTCTTTCCTTAATTTTATGGATTTTATCTGCGAAAGAATGAGTCCGGTTATTACGATCACAATGCCGATAATTTTAAGTTCCGGCATTTCTTCTTTAAGAATGAAATAAGAGGCAATAGCGGCGAACACGGGTATCAGATTCGCAAATATATTGGCTCTGGATGTTCCCAGCTCTCTAATCCCTCTTGCGAAAAGGATAAAGGTTATGGATGATCCAACCACTCCCAGATAAAGAAGTGCAAGCA
Organism: uncultured Bacteroidaceae bacterium; assembly: GCA_964595055.1. Taxonomy (GTDB): domain Bacteria; phylum Bacteroidota; class Bacteroidia; order Bacteroidales; genus CAYRTD01. The sequence goes on from CAZQOV010000064.1 coordinate 8,796, forward strand.
ATGAATTTGTTGTTGGAGGAGTAGTTACAAAGTGATCAAAGTCCAGGAAGAAAAAGAAGGGCAGAAAGAAAAATATCCCGATAAAATTCTGATAGGCCGTGATGGTAAAACCATTGTACTTAAAGGTTAATTTTTTTATTAGCAAGGCATATGCCACGGCTGAAATAACCGCCATAAGCATAAACAATACTCCTTTTAAAGTGGCAGCCCATTCCACATCGCTGGTGAGAATAACCATCAGCACGCCGATAAACGAAATGATCAACCCGATTTTGTTCATCCGGTTGAGTTTTTCTCTGAATACGATGTAAGCTGCCAGGGGTACAATGAGAGGAATAATAGCCACGATTACGGCTGCGAGTGTTGATGATACATAGGTGAGCCCGTAGCTTTCGCCCATAAAGTAGAGAAAAGGCTCGAAAAAGGCAAGAAGGATAAAGTAAGAGATGTCCTTTTTATCTATATTTTCCAGCTTTTTCAATATTCTTCCGGATATATAGATGAAGGGTACGGAGATAAGAAGCCTCAGAAGTATAACCGTTACGGGGCGAAAAGATTCAAAAGAGATCTTATAGAAGACAAAGGTTAGTCCCCAGAAGAGCATTGCCAGGACAAGACTGGAATATAGCGACAAGTCTTTTCTTTTCATGGATAATTTTTGTGGATGCAAAAGTAGGAATGTTTCTTTAATTGTGCTAAGACCCTCGAAGTTTTCCTGCCTGCCAATCTGCTGAACTTGCGTTTTGGCAGGCCGGAACACCTCGAAGGTACTTCCGGCCATTTATTATCGCCGGAATCCCATTTGTAGTATGCCTGCATATTTTGATTCCCGAAATTGTCATAGCTAAATTCCATTTTATGCTGATTGATGAACTGGTTATAAAGTTCGTCCCATATGGAATTATTCCTCAAATAAGATTTTCTTATTCACATCTTTTTTCTAAAAACACCTTGAATAAATCAGTGAATCTTCAGAACCGGAAAACTGATAACTAACTGCTGAATCTGCATAAATGATGAATGATTGGGCTTTAATGATAAATGGTATGGAAGGAACCAGGACAAACAGTAATAGTTTCATTTGTACAGAACTGCTCTGTTGGAAAAAAATAGGCATTAAAATTAATTTTCTTAGCTTTTTTATACCTTTTTATAGTATTCAAACTTCCCATAGATCTCCAGATTGGCTACTCTTTCAACCAATTGTGATCGTTCTGTTTCATTCAGTTTGGTAAACTGTTTTGCCAGTTGGATCTTTTCGTCAAGGAATTTTTTGTTTTCCGCACCGGTAATAACTGAGCTAACAGGAAGCGACCAGGCAAAATTGAGCGCGTCGGTTATACTGAATCTGTCAGGAATTATTGGGGTATCGGTTGTGAAATTATGATGATTCTTACTGGCAAAGAAGCGGCCATCAGCAAGAGTTTTCATAGCCAAAACACCAATTTCTTTTTCGAGAAGTATAGGGAGAACGTCGTTCACAAAACTATGATTACTGGCAGCATCCAGTGGATTAATGGGCATCTGGGCCGCATCCCATATGTCCATATCATTTGTGCGTTCAAGAATTCTTAAGTGTGCTTTGGGATTTTGGTGACCCGTAAATCCGATGAAACGGACCTTACCGCTTTCTTTTGCTTCCAGGAAAACATCCAGTACTCCATTATCCAATCTTTCATCTACATCTTCAGGGGTACGAAGGGAATGTATCTGCCAGAGATCGATGTAGTCTGTTTTCATCCTGCGTAACGAGCCTTCAAGATGTTCTCTGGCGATTTTGGGGTCTTTCGCCTGAGTTTTGGTCATCAGGAAAATTTCCTCCCTGTGCTTTGGGGTCAGAAATTTCCCATATTTTATTTCACTTACATGAGGACCATAACTTTCAGCTGTATCAAAAAACCGGATCCCATTTTCAAGTGCGTTATCAATCACAGCCCGGGCATCCCGCTCGCTTGTCCAGTGAATATGAAATCCTCCGACACCAAGCATTGTGATGTGCTCTCCTGTATTTCCCAGTTTCCTGAGGGGGAGTAATTCTCCCATTCGATCACGATTCTTTCCTATGCTTTCACTGATATTAACAGGAAGTGACATCGCTGCTGTGGCAGCAGCTAACTTTTTTAAAAAATCCCGTCTTTTTACCATGATGAGGAGCTTTATTTAAACGCCATTCAAATTAAATAAATTATTTGGAAATTCTATAATATTTCTGATTATTCTCTGAGAAAAAAAGAACGGGTATTACACCTTTGCGGCAATCAAGTTTCTGCCTGCACCAACCTTCCCGCCCGCATCGATGAGCTGAAGATATTTATCTTTCCATTGAGTTCGATCGTTTTCAAGTTTACTCCTCTCCCTGGTTACCAGACTGAAATTGTAATTGTATTTCGCTAGCTCCAGGGCAATGCTCTTTCCAATGCCTTTTGATGTTCCGGTTATAACCCCTAAGCGTCTAATTATACATTGCCCGCATTTTCAAGGAGGTATTGTTCTGCTTCCACCGACCAGAGTCCCTTATTCCTTTTGCATATCTCATCCAGTTTAGCATATACAGGGTTGGATTTTCCTTTTTTTTCAAATTCGGTAATGGGAGTAAGGGGCATCTCGAGATGATTATAGATCAATTTTTTGCCGCCCGGGATATCTGGCAGGTTCAATGTTGCATCGATAACAGCATTGATGCCTCCAATATGTGTAACCAGCCCTGCCGGATCAAGTCCCATATTAAAATATTCCAGGGCTTCACGCATGTCATTATTATTTCCTCCTGAAGTTCCAACAATATGAGTAAACTGGTAATGGACTTTGTAAAAATTAAATTTTGCTGAAAAGTTGGGATCAGAGGGGCCGGCAAAGAAATTCAGGCATCCGTCATGGGCCAGGATATTGTCTGCCTGTTCAATGAGCATGGGGAGAGGAGCAAAGACAAATACATCATCGTAACCTTTTCCCCCGGTAAGATTCATGAGTTCTGCTTCGGGATTGACCGTATCTTTGGTGTTCAGGTATATCAGTTTAATGTTGTTCTTCGCAGCTTCTTCGGCCGTATATAGCATAGCTGCTCTGTCGAGCCGTATCTGATCAATGTCGGTAATAACCAGTAAACCGGGTTGCCGATCTTTCCGGTGAATGGCATAATTGATAGCTGCCAGCCCCATGGGACCTACCCCGGCCAAGATGGCCATACTGCCACCCTGTACAATTTCCATGTCGTGTACGTAAGACCCGGGTTTTGTATGATAATTCGCGTGCATGGCCCCAATAACACAGGATAAAGGTTCTGCAAGGGAGGCAGGATAAAAACCTTCTCCGGTATAAGGAAGCAGACAATCCTGTTGCATGACTTCATTCGGAATGATGACAAAGGTGGCATCTCCGCCGATATATTGGTAGGAATAACCGGGAGCACTTAATACTCCAACAGGACCATCTTCATAATTTAGAGCAGGCTGGATTGAGAATTTATCTCCGGGCTTGAACTTATTTTTCCATTTGGCTCCCACTTCTATAAGCTCCCCTGCGAATTCATGACCGATCATTACCGGATTTTCATTTACATCATCAGGAATCCTTTTATGTGCCGTCCCCTGATGGGAAGCTTTATAGGAAGACATACATATTGAATCGCAAATTACTTTGGCCAGAATCTCATCGTCTTTAATTTGAGGAAGTTCAAATTCTTCCAACCTTAAGTCTTCTTTTCCGTATAGTCGTATTGCTTTCGTTTTCATCTTTTTGTTTTTATTTTTCAATTGCCAGACCCACGAAGGCATTTGCCGAGAGTCTTTGAAACATTTCATTAATTCAACATATTCTGCCCTCCGGTAACCGGTATGGCTTGTCCGGTTTCGTATTCCTGTTCAATTGCATATAAAATGGCTCTTGTTATGTCTTTTACTTCACAGCCACGTCCTGCCGGTACCTGGGCTTCGTAAAATGCTTTAACTTCCTGTATGGTTTTTGCTCCGGGAACTTTTCCTGCTTTAAGATATTGCACGAATAAACCTTTTTCAGGGTCGGACCACAGAGGTCCATCGAAGAAGTTTCCGGGACAAATTGAGTTTACTTTTATCTTTTCGGACATCAGCTCAAGGGCAAAGGATTGTGTCAGTCCTATTCCTCCGAATTTGCCTCCGGCGTAGGCAAAATTTTTCTTACTTCCTTTTAGTCCGGATTTTGAATTGATCTGGATGATGTCGCTAAAATGTTCTTTGGCATATTTGTTCTGAGCTTTCATTACGGCAGAAGCGTATTTCGCGCAGTAAAAATATCCGGAATAATTTACTTTTGTCATGAATTCAAAAGTTGAAGGATCCATTTCATCCAACCCCCCGGCATGCAACACTCCTGCATTGCTAATCATTACATCCAGTCCACCAAACTCTGTTACCGTATTGGCCACAAGGTCAGCTACCGAAACCGGATCGGATACATCCGTCTTTAGAAAAAGTGCCCGGTTAAATCTATTTCTGCTGTTCAGTTCATTTTCCAGTTCTTTTCCCGCCTGTTTATTAAGGTCAGCGATGATGACGTTTGCTCCTTCTTCAAAAAGATCCATAGCGATGCCTTTGCCGAAACCCTGCGCTGCTCCGGTAATGATGATAATTTTATTTTTCACTCTTCCTGTAGGTTGGTATACAGGAATATGTTCGATTTGTTCATTGTTAAAAATCCTCATGGCATTTGAAAACATGACATCCACAGCAGCTTTGGTTTCCGCACAGCAGATCAGGCCATGTTTCTCCAAAAATAAATAACCTTTCTGATGAATTCCGTTTCTTTTGATCTGATCGGTAATTTCTTCCTCCGTATCTCCCGTCAGCCTAAGAAAATTAATCATCCTGCTGCTATATTTTTTCATATTCTCCGAAGGAATTTTATTCCTGGGTATTAGCTTGCAATTTATGGGTTCTTTCTCCGACAATAGCATCCGGATGGCCGGGAGAATATTCATAATTTTCTTTTGTAATTTATTCATGGCAACTATTCTTATTTCATTACGTCAAAATAATAACTGATAATGGCTTTCCCAAGCAATTCATAATTGCTTCTTTCCTCGGTTTTTGCCTTCCCGGAGGAATCGACATATCCTTGCTCACCTTTAAACCTTAAATACTGATGAGCAGCAATCACCGCTGCACCATGATAAGAGATCATGTTCAGGGTTGCATCCAGTTCAATATTGTCTCTGCAGTCTACCGTAAGTTTCGACAGGGATGGTGTGTTGTGTTCGGTACCAAAACTTATGATAAAGCCATTTTCATAAAAATAATTGGCATAGTCTTTTAAATGCTCAAAGCTGTTCCTGTGGGGGATAAACTCAATAGAATAAATCCCTCTGGCAAGTAATGCTTCCTTCAATTTCTCCCTGGGATGTTCAAAATCGGTAAATCTCCCATTCTTATCATCAAGAAGCAGGGGATAGGTAGGAATTCCTCCCATGCTCAGGATGATATGTTTAATATCGTCTACTTCAAGGAAAGCTTTCTCATCTTCTTCCACATAAGCCACACCTCCTGCTTTTAGCAGTTTGCTTCTGATTTCGTTTTCAAATGCCGCAGCATCATTAATTTTATGGTCGGGCTTTTTTCCGTCAAAAACCCGTGTAAAAAAAAGACAGGCTTCTTCTTCATTTTCAAATGATTCTGAGGCAATTACCCTGAGAGCAGTAGCTATATGTCTTTCTCTTACCAGGTTTTTTGCAAACCGGGAGCGAATCAGATCCATCGAAATTTCCAGATGGTAGCCAAGAGAAGCGAAATACTCATTGAGCTTATCAATCATCTCAGCCACATGTTTTTGACTCTCGGCCTTAACCTGGTCAATTCTTTCATGGTCAGCCTCTTGAGGAAAATCCAGGCCTTTTCCGCTCAGGTATGTTCTTCCCGGATTGTTGGGGTCATTCACCTTTATGTTATTTTTTTGGTCCTGTTTGTTCAGGCCTATAAATTCAATATTGAAAAGCGGGAAGACCTTATGCTTCCGGCATTCTTCGGAAAATTCCGGGTAGCCATCACAAACAAAAAAATCATTGATCCCGAGGATCCTCACATCCTCTTCCACCGCCAGTTTAACGGCTTGTGGAATGTCTTTGAAAGAACTAAAAGAATAAGGGGTGTGAATGTGGTTATTAACTTTTAGGGTATGCGAGATGCCTACTTTCTTATACCACTTAAGGAGAACTTTTTTTTTCGGGAATCGTTCTAAAATATTCATTTTCTAAAGAATTTCATTTTGAGCTGTCAAAGTAATAAATTGTTCATGGAAGAATTAAACCCCGAATCTCGCTCTTCGCTGTTTCTCATTTCTTGTAAAATTATTCTTCACCGTATGATTTTCCAGGGGCACTATGTTTTCATGGATGGCATCGATAATCCAGGAGGCCTGCGGAAAGAAATAATCTTCCAGTTCAAAAGCCGGGGTAATCCAGTTTCTGGATCCGACAACCACAGGCGGTGCGTCAAGCTCATCGAAGGCCAGTTCGGTTATATTTTGTGCAATATCCTTAAGATAAGATCCTCTCTCATTTGCATCGCTTACCAGAACAATGCGTCCGGTTTTTTTCAGTGACTCCAGGACAAGTTCATAATTGAAGGGAACCAGCGTTCTGGCATCAATAACTTCAGCATCCAGATTATACTTTTCATCCAGTTCCTTAACCGCATCCATTACCCGGTAAAGCGTCGCTCCGATCGAAAGAAGGGTGATGTCTTTTCCTTCTTTTTTTATATCCGGTACCCCCAGAGGAATTTCGTAATATCCTTCGGGGACTCCTCCTTCATGGAAATGTTCTCCAATGTCATAGATTCTCTGGCTTTCGAAGAAAATTACGGGGTCGGTTCCCTGCAAAGCCGAATTCATAAGTCCTTTTGCATCATAAGGTGTTGCCGGAAATACGACTTTTAACCCGGGAATATGAGCTACCAGCGATGACCAGTCTTGTGAGTGTTGAGCCCCGTATTTGGAACCCACGGAGACACGCACAACAACTGGCATTTTTATTACGTTTCCACTCATGGACTGCCACTTGGGGAGCTGGTTAAAGACCTCATCACCACTTCTGCCCAGAAAATCGCAGTACATGATCTCAGGAATTACTCGTCCACCGCACATAGCATAACCAATGGCAGTACCTACAATTGAACCTTCAGATATCGGGGAGTTAAACAACCTATTGTAGGGAAGTGCTTCTGTAAGTCCTCTATAGACTGCAAATGCTCCGCCCCAGTCTCTGTTTTCTTCACCATAGGCTATAAGTGTCGGGTCTTTGTAAAATCTGTCGATAATGGCCTCAAAGATCCCATCTCTTAACTGATATTGTTTCATTTTTGAAAAAGCTTTACCCTCTTTGTCAAAGGCAAAGCGCTCTTTCTTTTTTATTTGCTTAACCCTGGGATTCTCTTCCATGGGATGGTTGACTTCGGGTTCACGATCCTCCATCTTATCCACAGAATCGTTTGAAAACATCATCTCGCCAATGAGATTGGGCTCCTTAATAAGATCCATTCTGGGGGAAATGTCGTCATCAATAGCCAGCTTCATGGAGTTGGTGATCAGGTTTTTTATTTCCTCTTTTATAGTGTCAAGCTCATCAGCGCCGGCTATGTTGTTATCCATTAGTTCTTTACCATAGCTGATAATGGAATCCTGTTCCTGCCATGCTTCAATCTCTTCTTTTGAACGATAGGAGGATGCATCGGAAGGAGAATGACCACTCAATCTGTAGGTCAGTACATCCAAAAATACCGGCCCTTTTCTGTCATTAATGATTTCCATTTTGCGTCGATATGCATCGATTACTGCCAGCGGGTTGTATCCATCCACCCTTTCAGCGTGCATGTTATATCGATTCACTCCAGCGGCTACCCTGGCGGCGATATCAAATCCCATAGTTTCTCCGGAGGTCTGGCCACCCATGCCGTACAGGTTATTCATTATGTTGAATATCAGAGGCAAGCCACCTTTATAGTCACCTTCCCAGAGTTCTTCAAACTGATCCATTGCGGAGAATGATAAACCTTCCCAGACGGGACCGCAGGCAAGAGAAGCATCACCGATATTGGCTACTACAATACCAGGTTTTTTGTTGACTTTCTTATATAAGGCAGCTCCGACAGCAATGTCGGCCGATCCACCCACAATTGCATTATTCGGATATACCCCAAAAGGAGTGAAAAAAGCATGCATTGATCCGCCCAATCCTCTATTAAAACCTGTTTCTCTTGCAAATATTTCGGCAAGGGTCCCATAAACAAGAAATTTAATGGCAAGTTCCCGGGTATTGCCCCTATGACCTTTTTCAACGACGGAAAGAATGCGCCCGTCAAAGAATCCTTTCATAA